>CAYGDJ010000011.1:0-10700 GCA_964348625.1 uncultured Candidatus Saccharibacteria bacterium
TGCAAGAAGCCCCGTAGGCACTGGCTTTGCCAGTGACAGCGGGGCTGGTGCGAAACTCGTGCCAGTTAGTAGTATTGGCGCGTTGGCCGAGAAGTTAGGTACATCTCTGCAAAAGATGGAAGACGGGAGCGTTACCCGTACGCGCCTCCAATATGCGCGGGTGTTGGAATTGGTATACAAGAGACACTTAAAATGTCTTGCCTGAGAAGGCGTGCGGGTTCGATTCCCGCCCCGCGCACCAAAACAACCTGACGACCCTTGCGGTCGTCTTGTTGTTTTGTAACCGCAGGGAATCGAACCTTGGTCATAAATTGCCTGTGGTCGTTTCTGGAGGATTTATCCGAAGAAATGCAAATTTGGCACGATCCCCGCCCGCCAGCCCTGGATTTTTATTGTCCAGGTTTCCCCGTCGAATTACATGATTTTTTTAGTTCACCGAGTGTTCGAATATCACGCACGTGCTTATTGTATCACTACCCATCGCCACGCCGCCTCTGCCATTTTTGGCAGACGAACCGGTGTTAAGGGTGATTCCCTTTGATTCCATTGATTCTAGGGTACTTTTTTTCATGTTTGGTCAAGCGTCCCACGCTTGGTATTGTAATCTTTAATATATGGAATCGTTGCTGCTGCAATAATTATTGCCATGCCAATTAACGCTACAACATCAGGTCTTTCATGGAAAAATATAACGCCGAATAGTACACCAAAGACTATTTCTAACAATCCTAGGATACCAGCCGCCCCTGCATCTATGAGCTTTACTCCTTTTGTCAATGACCATGAAGCAATGACTGATGCTATCGCGAAAACTAGCAAGTACAAGTATTGCACATGCCACCCAATGGCTGGGCGAGTTTCGCTAATCACCAAAGCCACCAAGACATTAGCGATAGTAGACATTGACCAAATGGCTAAAGTGGCTTGGGTGGCTTTATAGGGTATTTGTTTTGAGGCAAAAGTAACTATCGCTGCCCCCACTCCACTTAGAGTAGCTGCACCGAGTGCCAGCCACCCAAAGCTCGCTGTACTAGGGGAAAAGACTAGCCCCAGGCCAATTAACCCCAACACAGCTGACAACCACTTATCTCTTGTAAATCGTTCTCTGGCAAATAACCAGCCAAAGACAAACATACCAATTAAGTAACTGGCATAATGGAGTATTAAACTGATGCCGATGTCAGCATGAATAATGGCGTAGTACAACGGCCCCCAAACCACCAGCGAGCCCAAGAACATACCAAAATAATGAGTCCAGGTCCGCTTGAGTCTGATTGGCTCTAATTTGCGATAGGTAACAGCAATTGGTATCAAGACGAGTAGCACCAGTATGCTTCGCAGTGCCGAAGCCGTGTAACCCTCAAAAAAGTTGCCCATCAGCTTTGTCCAAATACCATAGCTGGCATAAAAGAATGATGACAACACTACCAAAGTAGCGCCTAAAGGCGCATTAACATTCGGTTTGTTTTTACGCATTGCTTAATTTTATCCTACTTTTATAAACTTTCTTCTAGCGAAGTTCGATCCCCTATGCGCTTTTGCGCAGGCGAACCGACAGACCTGGATTTTCTCAACTGAAAAAAGAATTCGGCGGGGGAAATTCCAGACAATCAAAATCCAGGGCTGGCGGGGCAAGTCAGCCTTTGGCTGGCAAACGGCTGAGTCTGCATAATTTAGCAGTTTTCCTCAAAATAAATTCTAGCTGTGTTGTACGAGGGCGCCAGACTTAAAAACTAGCTATCTTAGAATAAAATCTGCGATAATTAGTGGCAGCACACATGAAAGACCCACATCACATCTCAGCTACGCCGCCAAACTTTGAAGGTACTGCGAATCCCGAGGTACAGCTGGTACGTAAACTGGATGTCTTTACTGTCTCTGTCGGCAGCCTCGTGTTCATTATCTTCCTAACGATTTGTATTACAGCTAGTGCGCTTATCACCAATCTGAGTAATGGTGAGCTGATCGGCCTGTTGATCGGCCAGGAGCCAAGCGCAACTCTGCTGGAAGTCTCGCAATCAGAGTTCAACAGCACCGCAGACGCTGTTCTGAGCAATGACCTGCTGGGTCGTAGCGTGGTGTTTGGGCTCTGGATGCTTGTCGGGCTGCTAGTTTTTGTGGCCATAAATGTTATCAGCAAGGCGATAGGCGATGTCAAGGAGATAGAGACCGAAATCCAATCCGAAATAGTAGATAGAAAAGTGCTTCTGACGGGCATTGCCAGGGACGCATTATTCAGGCTTGGGATTGCCGTGCTTTGGTCGGGATTTATGGTAATCAGCCTGCAGTACATTCTACCTTTCTTCGTAGCGGCGTTGTATGTCTATATCGGGCCGTTCGGCGGCATGCTGGACGGACTCATAACCGCGCTAGCTATGTTGGTGGTACTGGTGAGCTTGCATTTGCATGTAGTTTTGGCCCGCTTGGTAGTTGGTCGTATTCGGCTATTCGGCATCTAACCTCACAACTTTCGCACCAGCCCCGCTGTCACTGGCAAAGCCAGTGCCTACGGGGCTTCTTGCACTCAACACATTTTTCTCCTGCGAGTACTCCCTTCACCGTACTATCTATACGGCTTGGTCCGTTCCTCGGAGAGAAAATGCACTGAGCGCTAAGTGCGAAACCCGTGAATTTGTGCTAAAATAAGGGTACTACACTAAGGGGGAAATTCACATGACATTTACGTTCGTTATTATCCTGGTAATCCTAGGAGTTCTAGCCATAGGGCTGGTCGCCATGTACAACGGTTTGGTCCGTGCAAATGTCCGCGTCGACGAAGCCTGGAGTGACATAACTGTCCAGTTGAAGCGCCGCTATGACCTGATTCCTAATCTGGTAAATGCCGTCAAAGGCTATGCCAAACACGAGAAAGAAGTATTCGAACAAGTCACGGCCGCACGTGCTAATGCCATTGAGGCCAAGGGCGTGGCTGAACAGGCCAAGGCCGAGAACCAATTCCAGCAGGCCGTGAAAAGCCTGTTTGCCGTTGCCGAGGCCTACCCCGACCTGAAAGCTAACGACAACTTTAAGCATTTGCAGGAAGAGCTAGTTGATACTGAAGACAAAATCCAGGCCGCTCGCCGGTTCTACAATGGCTCGGCCCGCGATCTGAATATCAAGGTCAAGACGTTTCCGACCAATATCTTTGCCGGCACGCTGAATTTCCATGAAAGAGAATTCTTCGAGGTAGAAGAGGCAGAAAACGCCGCCATTAGCAAGCCAACAGAAGTAAAATTCTAGTTTTAACCATTTGGAAATTGAAGCCTTGATTGAAAATTGTAAATTGATAATTGAAAATTGGAGTGGAGCGACTAGTGTATTCCGCAATAGCTGCTAACAAGCGCAAAACCATGCTTCTGATGGTGTTCTTCGTGGCTCTCGTAGGATCGCTGGGCTGGGTGTTTAGCACCTATTTCCTTGACCAACCGGCCGTGACGCCATACATTCTGATCGGTGCGGCCATCTACACGCTCATCACCTACTATGCCGGGTCCAAGCTGGCACTGGCTCTCAACGGAGCGCATCAGATCCAGAAAAAAGATAACCCCAGACTCTGGCGAATCGTAGAAAACATGGCGATTACCAACGGCATGCCTATGCCAAAGGTCTATGTCATCGAAGACCCGGCACCGAACGCTTTTGCCACCGGACGGAACCCCGACCATGCCGTAGTGGCTACTACCACCGGACTATTAAACATCATGGAAGACACTGAGCTGGAGGGGGTCATGGCCCACGAGATGGGACATGTGAAAAACTATGACATTCGTGTCTCGCTAGTGGCCTTCGCACTGGCGGCGGTAGTTGGTTTGATTGCCGATGTGATGCTTCGGATGGCCTGGTTTGGCAGTAGAGATGACGATAACAACAGTAGCAGCGGCAGCATCATGTTTGTACTGGGCATAGTCGGGGCGGTTCTAGCACCGCTGGCGGCGTCGTTGATCCAGTTGGCGATTTCGCGTAAACGTGAGTACCTAGCCGACGCCACCGGAGCACTGACGACACGTTATCCGGAGGGTCTAGCCAGCGCGTTGGAGAAAATCAAGTCACACGGCAGCGCGCTTAAGCGTCAAAACACATCGACCGCGCACTTGTTCTTCGCCAATCCTCTCCGTGGCAAAAGCATCGCCGCACTGTTCAGCACACATCCGTCGGTAGATGACCGAATCGCCCGATTAAAAGAAATGGGTAGGAGCGCCTAAAGTGCCAAACCAACCTAGCCAACGGCGAGTCAAAACAAAACCTTACAAATCGTTTCGGTTACACAAACGTGTCGGGGCTGCCCGCCCGGCGAAACTGACGGGCGCCTTCAAACTATTTCGGGCCAGTACCGATCATCTGCTGAAACACCGATGGTTGTTCCTGGGAATTGTGGCCATATACATGGTGCTGACCATCGTCATGGTCAAGGGACTTGGTGTCAGTGTCGGTACGGCAGAGCTCAAAACCAACCTAGAAGAAATATTTGTCGGTAGCAGCGGGGCATTGCTCACGGGCGTTACGATTTTTGGCGTGTTGCTAAGTTCGTCCAGTTCGGCATCCAGCGACGTAGCCAGTCTGTACCAAACGATTTTGGTTGTCCTAACCAGCCTAGCGATCATCTGGGCCTTGCGCCAAAGCTTCGCCGACACCAAGACCACAGTCAAAGAATCTTTCTACAAAGGCATGTACCCGCTCATTCCTTTTGTTCTGGTGCTACTGATGATTGGGCTACAAATGCTGCCGCTTCTTGTCGGTAGCTGGTTGTACAGCGTTGTGATAGTCGGCGGGATAGCGGTCACCGGCCTGGAGCAAACCATCTGGGTTATCCTGATTATCTTGCTGAGCCTGCTGAGTTTGTACATGATCACATCCTCTATCTTTGGATTATACATAGCCACCTTGCCCGACATGACTCCGCTGAAGGCGCTCCGGTCTGCCCGCGAGCTGGTTCGGAATCGTCGTTTCATGGTCATGCGCAGAGTCCTGTTCCTGCCCTTCATACTGCTGCTAGTCGGTGCGGTTATCATGGTTCCACTGATCATCCTTGCCACGCCATTGGCAGAGTGGGTGTTTTTCATACTGAGTATGATGGTGCTGGTGATGATCCATGCCTATATGTACAATTTATATCGTGAACTGCTGTAGTCTATGATCGCCGCAACCAAGCGCTACCAAGAGCTGAAGAATTTACTGAACAAATACTCCCACCAGTACCATGTGCTTGATGATCCGTCGGTCAGTGACGCTGTCTACGACGGTTTGATGCGTGAACTAAAAACCCTCGAAGAAGCCAACCCGACACTGATCACACCGGATTCACCGACGCAGCGAGTGGGCGACAAGCCACTGGATAGCTTCACCAAGGTCGAGCATTCCAGCCGGATGCTAAGCCTCAATGATGTGTTCAGCCGCGAAGAAGTCGAGGCCTGGATCAAGCGGACCGACAAACTTGTACCCGGCCGGACCCATGAATTTTCCGCCGAATTAAAGCTGGACGGCGTAGCCTGCGCGCTGGTCTACAACGACGGCATATTTACCCAAGCAATCACCCGTGGAGACGGTCTGGTGGGCGAAGATGTCACAGCAAATGTCCGTACCATCAAATCCGTTCCGTTGACGCTGCGCGACGATCATACCGCTCATACATTTACTTGTGGCCGGACAGAAATTCGCGGCGAGATCATCATGCTGAAGAAAGATTTCGAGACGCTGAACAGGCAGCGGGAAAAAGACGGCCTGGCGCCGTTCATGAACCCCCGTAACCTGAGCGCTGGCACAATCCGCCAGCTTGATCCCAAACTGGTAGCGGCTCGTCCCCTGCAATTCCGTGGGTGGGATTTGGTCCGAGACGACCCCACGGAAGTGCCCAGCTATAGTTTTGCCTATGAAATTATGCGTCACATGGGCATTGTCGTGAACAAGGAACGCGGGGTGTTTACGTCAGTTGACGATGTCATGAAATTTGTTGACACCTGGGAGCAGAAACGCCATGAGTTGGCCTTCAATACCGACGGACTGGTGATCAAAATCAATGACCGCAAACTGTACCGTGACCTGGGAATTGTCGGCAAAAACCCCCGTGGCGCGGTAGCCTACAAATATCCGGCCGAGGAAGCCACTACGGTGCTCAAGGACATCGTTATCAGCATCGGCCGCACTGGTGCAGCCACACCAGTAGCGGTATTTGATCCCGTCATCGTCGCAGGTACGACGGTGCAGCACGCCAGTCTGCACAATGCCGACGAGATCGCCCGCAAAGACATCCGGATCGGCGATACGGTGGTGATCTACAAGGCCGGCGACATCATCCCGCAAGTCGAACGAGTGCTGACAGAACTTCGACGCAGCGGCGCAATGCGCTTCAACATGGAGGCCGAATTAAAACGCCAATACCCTGAACTGGATTTTGTTCGGCCAGAGGGCGAAGCGGTTTACCGGGTGAAGGGTGCGACCGCTAAATTACTGCTGAAGCAAGCCCTCGAACATTTTGCCAGCCGCGGAGCTATGGATATAGACACTCTGGGAGAGAAGAATGTAATCGCTCTAGTGGACGCCAGACTGGTTGGTGATATAGCTGACATTTATACCCTAACCAAAGACCAGGTGCTTGGCTTGGATCGCTTTGCCGAAATTTCCGCCAACAATTTGGTCAATGCCATTGCCGAGAAGAAACATCCATCGCTGGCACGTTTCATCTACGGCTTGGGAATTCGTCATGTCGGTACGCAGACGGCCATTGATCTGAGCAATCATTTCAAGCGTTTGGATAGCCTAGGTACGGCCACATACAATGAGCTAAAAAGCGTGAATGGTATCGGTGAAATCGTGGCCGAGTCTATATTGGGCTGGTTCGCAGACTCGGATAATCAAGAATTGTTGGCCAAATTCCGAGGCTTAGGCGTCTGGCCGCAGGAAGTCAAAATCACCGGAGGCAAGCTGGCAGGCAAAAGCTTTGCTATCACCGGCTCGCTTGAGTCGATGGGTCGGGACATCGCTGCCGAGCGCATCCGGGCCCTGGGCGGCACCTTTCAATCGTCAGTTGGCAAAGACACCGACTACCTAGTAGTAGGTGCCAGCGTCGGAGAAAGCAAACTTCTAAAAGCCCGCAAACTCGGCACCCAGCAACTAACCGAAAAAGACCTACTCAAATTGATCAGTTGACAAACAAGGGCATATTGTTATGCTTAAGGGGAATCGTGCGCTGCGGCGCTTGATACAAAAATATAAAACAAAAACTGTTTCACCCGCCGCCGGGTGAGTGCGCACGACACAAAAGCTACCAACCAGCGGTAGCTTTTGTTATACTGATCGGGTTTTTACGGGGCATTGGCGCAGTTGGCTAGCGCGCTTCCATGGCATGGAAGAGGTCATCGGTTCGAATCCGATATGCTCCACCAATTTTGCTGGTACAATAGATGAATGGCACAAGAATATAGTAATCCCATCCTCAGTTTCTTTAGTCGGTTTTCTATCAAAAGTATCGTTATCTTAGCACTCCTGTTATTCATAGGTTTTGGGGTGGTCTGGTGGCGAGTTGTTTATGCCAACCCAGAGCGAGTGTTCAGCGGTATGCTGGAAAATAGCCTGCGGCTGAATGGTGTTACGCGGCGAGTTATTCAGTCTGGCAGTGGTCAATATCTAGACCAGGTATCCTGGTTGAATACTTACGGAACCCACATGGCTGCTTCACGCACTACACTGGAGCAAGGTGACAATACGGTCAACACCGAGAGCATCGGCACGCCGACTGGCGATTTTGTGCGTTATACCTCCATCAATACAACCCAGACCAATGCCTCTGGGGAACCGCTTGATTTTTCCAGTATTCTAGGCAAATGGGGGGATAACAATTCCACACAGGACGGCGCGATGACCAACGGTGAACTGTATAACGAATCGAGTTTGGGTATCATTCCGTTTGGTTATCTGGATGCTGGTCAGCGGGCTAGATTACTCGACATGATCCGGCAGAACGGGATTTATGAAGTGGATTATCAGACTGTCAAACGCGAATTGCAGCATGGCCGCCCACGCTATACCTACACCGTAAAAGTCGACGCTGCCAAGTACGTGGCATTTCTCAAAGAATTCGCCAAATTGTCTGGAATGAATCACCTGGAATCACTAGACCCGGAAGCATACGCCGGCTCAGAGAAGCTCAGCTTCCAGTTGATCGTTGATGTTTGGTCCCGCCAACTGACCAAGACCATCTACAGCAACGCACGAGTAGAAGAATTTTCCGCCCACAATGTAATCCGGTCCACCGCCGTACCTACCGATACTATCACTATAGACGAACTCCAAACCCGCCTCCAAGACCTGCAATAAGCTGTATATAGGACTTTCACACTTTCTCACAGCAACATACCACAGCTAGCTGCACTCTGTTATCCGCGCGAAAGCGCAAAAGTCCTATATAATCATTAGCAATGAAGAGACTCGCCAAAAACATAGTTGTCGCTGTGCTGAATTGGCAAACGAGACGTTTATACAACAAGAACAGTTTTAAAGTAGTAGTTGTCTCAGGAAGCATAGGCAAAACAAGTACCAAACTTGCTGTCGCCCAACTGCTCTCGGTGCGATTCAAAGTTCAGTATCAGGACGGCAACTATAATGACGTAGTAACGGTGCCCCTAGTATTCTTTGGTCTGACTGAACCCAGTCTTATGAATCCTTTGGCTTGGTTCGGAACATTCCTGAAAATAGAGCAGATTCTAAAAAAACCATATCCATACGATGTGGTTGTGGTAGAAGTGGGCACAGATTATCCGGGCAATCTAGCGAAATTTAAATCGTATCTTAGGGGTGATATCGGTGTAGTCACTGGTGTCGCACTCGAACACATGGAGTTTTTTGACGATCTAGATGCCGTAGCGCAGGAAGAGTTTTCTATCTCTGAATATTGTGACCAACTGCTCGCAAATGCGGATTTATGTGATCAGAAATACCTAAGGCCATTTGCTGAAAGGGTAAAGACCTATGCGCTAAACAGCGATGCCGCATATAAATTTACTGATATTGCGACGAACAAGACGAGCACGTCATTTACCGTTCTGGCTGATGGAAAACAGATCACCACGGCAGTCTACCCAACTATTTTTCCCACAAAGCTATATTCATTATGTGCGGCTGTATCTGTAGGTCATGCTCTAGGCCTTGCGTCGGAAAAATTAGTTGCCGGTCTTGCGAAAGTACTTCCTGTAAATGGACGTATGCAGTTACTTGAAGGAATCAATCAAACAACGATTATTGACGACACATACAACGCAAGCCCAGGGGCTATGAAAGCTGCTCTCGACGCGTTGTATAGTTTGGAGGCGCCACAGAAAATTGCATTGCTCGGAAATATGAATGAACTGGGTAGTTACTCTGAGGCGGCGCATACTGAAGTCGGTAATTATTGTGACCCAAAGCAGTTATCCGTTGTTGTTACGCTGGGCACTGATGCCAACAAATTTTTGGCTACTGCTGCCAAGGCAAGCGGCTGCCAGGTAAAAGCAGTCGATACGCCCTACGAAGCTGCTGAGTTTATCAAAACAATTCTAAAACCGGGCGCCGTATTGCTCGCCAAGGGCTCGCAAAACGGTGTCTTTGCCGAAGAAGCGGTCAAGCAACTCCTGGCAAATCCTGAGGATGTCTCTTTACTGATTAGGCAATCAAAGGACTGGATGAGGATAAAAGAAAAGAATTTTGGAAAGGTAGTACATGAGTAATTTTGATTATCAAAAGGCAACAGTGTTTTTTCGGGATGGGTTTGTGCCGTTCTCAGAAGCAAATGTCAGTATAGCTAGTTCACCGGTGTTGTATGGCCTTAGTATCTACACGGTTTTTGGTATCAACTGGAACCAGCAAGAAAACAAAGGCTATATTTTTCGACTGAGGGATCACTATGATCGATTGGTGAACTCGGCGCGGATCATGGATTTTCATAATTTCATTGGTGAATGGAGCTACAAAAAGTTTGAGAAAACCATGCTGGAACTCATCAAGCGCAATCAAATCCAGGAAGATGTACTAGTTCGCGTGACGGTATTTATTGACGAACTGGCCGCCGGTACCAAAATCCACGGGCTGAAAAACAGTGTTAACGCATACATCTACCCGACTGGCGAAATCCTACCCCTTTCCGGTGCCAATTTGTGCGTTTCTAGCTGGGTACGTAATTCTGACAATTCCATTCCGGCCAAAGCCAAGATCAACGGTAGCTACATGAACGCCAGCCTGATGAAAAACGAAGCTCTACTAGGCGGTTACGACGATGCTATCGCCCTGGACCACCACGGTCACGTGGCAGAAAGCACCGTAGCAAATCTGTTCATAGTCAGGAATGGCGTGCTCATTACACCCGACACGTCTACAGACATACTAGAAGGAATTACCCGAGACAGTTTGATCGAAGTTGCCCGCAAACTTGGGCTTCAGGTCGAAGAACGCAGCATGGATCGCACCGAGCTTTACAAATCTGATGAAGCATTCCTCTGTGGCACGAGTGCGCGGATTACGCCGATACTATCCATAGACAAACGGCCAGTTGGCGATGGCAAAATAGGACCAATCACAGCCAAGCTGATGACCAAATATAGTGCTATTCAAAGCGGGGGTGATTCGGACTTTTCTACCTGGCGGCAGGCAATCTAGACCTGACTCTCAAAACCTCGCTCATTGATCGACGGAAACGATAATGCTTATCGTGAGGTTTTGAGAGTCAGGTGTCTGAT
>CAYGDJ010000012.1:0-10672 GCA_964348625.1 uncultured Candidatus Saccharibacteria bacterium
CTGCTCCAACTGGCTCATACGCTGTCAGCCAAACACAAAGTCCTGTATGTCAGCGGCGAGGAATCTGCCCACCAGATCGGTCTGCGCGCCAAACGGCTCGGTACAACCTCTGCAAAGTTGCAGTTGGCCACCAGCACCTCAGCCGAGGACATCGCTGCCACCATAGCCGGAGCCGCCTACCAACTGGTTATCATCGATTCAATTCAGACAGTCACAGCCGGCGCTATAAGCTCGGCCGCCGGTACAGTCAGCCAGATCACCAATAGCACTCAGTTACTGACCGTCGCTGCCAAGCAATCCAACACAGCCCTGGTATTGGTTGGTCACGTGACCAAGGAAGGTTCTATTGCCGGACCAAAGGTACTGGAGCACGTCGTTGACGTTGTCCTGCAGTTGGAAGGCGACCGCTACGGCGGATTCAAGGTGCTAAGGGCGGTCAAAAACCGTTACGGCTCAACTAACGAAGCCGGAATATTTGAGATGACAGACGCCGGACTAATGCCAGTTGAAAATCCCTCAGCAGCACTGTTGGCTGAACGCCAAATTAGCGACGGATCAGTTGTCCTAGCGACACTGGAGGGCACTCGACCCTTGCTGGTGGAAGTCCAAGCCCTGGTCAACCGCACTAGCTACGGCTACCCAAAACGGGCGGCTAGCGGGTTTGATCTGAACCGCTTAAATCTCTTGGTTGCTATGCTGGAGCGCCGAACCAAACTAAACCTGAGCGACCAGGACATCTATGTAAACATCGTCGGAGGCATTCGCATTTCCGAGCCGGCTGCTGATTTAGCCGTTATCATGGCGATAGCTTCAGCGGCCAAGGGCATGCAATTGAAACAAAACGCCGTTGTGTTCGGCGAAGTCGGCCTGAGCGGTGAAATTCGCCATGTACCTCATGTAGAAAAACGCCTGGCCGAAGCCAAGAAACTGGGCTTTGAAGCGGTCATAGGCCCGGTCACTTCAGGAAAGAAACTTACCGGCTACGTAGGTGTGCGCGACGTCCGCAGCGCCCTGAACACCTTCCTGGAAAAAGATTAGTTCGTAACTATAAAGTTCGATGAAGTATTACCGGCGCTGTCTTTAGCATATACAGCAGTACCGGCGGGTGCATTGACTGCTAGAGTCGAACATTCACCACCTGGATCGTCTGAGCAGTAGGCAAGGCCACTGCCAACCTTGTAGATGGAAACCGTACCTGAACCGCCGTTCCAGGAGAATTTTGTATTAGCCCCGTTCACCTTTGCGTTTGAAATGCTTAAAGGGCTACCGGTGCCGCCGCCTCCTGATCCAGCCACAGAGGTAGTCTCTGTATCTTCGTATAGAACGCTATCTACCACGGTTGCGGTGACTGTTTTGGAACCGCTGTATGTCGGAGAATAGGTGATGCTGTAGGCTGTCTGGCCTTCTACCAGATCGACAGTCTGGGTTGCTTCACCCTCGGCAGTCAGGTAAATTTTGCCGCCGCCTTTATCGCCGTTGCCCACCATGGCGTGAGTACCCTTAGAAACGGTGAGATTAATCGTGCTGCCGGAGTAACTCATACTGGTGATCTGCGGCAATATATCTGAACATTGGTGGATGTCATCGTTCTCAGTGGTGTTGGCATTGTTTCCGGTGACGAAGGTGTCGCCAGAGAAGCTGGTAGCATCGCCCTCAGTGACATCTTGGCGAGCCCGGGCCGGTGTACAATCAGTCGCCAGTTTGTTAGAGATGATATCAATGGTTCGTTTTTTGTTGGATGTGGCTTTTTCCTTGTACCAGCCTGGGAAGATGTCGTTGGCTGGGCTTGGTTCAACCGATGCCAGACCAACGTGAGTGCGAACCACGAAGGCCGTCAACGTCTGAATACTAGCTGGTCGTACTCGTTTCTCTGGTGCTAAATTCTCATGGGCTGACTTCATCCAGTTATAGAAAACTGGCTGAGTCATGGCCTCCATGCTGCCGCTCATGGGGCGAGTGCGGTTGTGGTAACCAACCCAGAATACCGAGGCGTACTGAGTAGAGAAACCGGTCATCCAGCCGTCTTTGCCATCATTGGTGGTACCGGTTTTGACGCTGAACTCCCAGGTGCCCTTGCTGTTGGTGTAGCGCTGTGGCTTGCCGCGACTGCCCAGGTAGGTGGCGTTCGGGTCGCTCAGCATGTCGGCTACGATATAGGCGGCATCAGCCCGGTCGACTTGGCGGGCAGCGCTTGGTTTCCACTCGTCGACGGTTTTGCCGGCGGCATCCTCAATCTTCAGTATGAACGTCTGGGGGATGTTGACACCATTCCGAGAGATGGTTGCTAGCCCATGCACGTGATCGGTGGGGCGGAGGTAAGCACCGTCACCGATGGCAGACGAGGCGTAGCAGGGGCCTTCCTTGGTCAAATTATCGTCCAAATAGCAGTTATACATGTCACTGTTGTCGGCGTTCTCATCTGGATCGCCCATGGTGCTTTCGGCTGTTTTGATGGTCTTGTCTACACCAGTTATCAGCATCGACTTCACGGCCGGAACATTACGCGAGCCAGCCAATGCGTAACGTAGGGTCAGCGGCCCAGTATAGCGGAAATCATAGTTCTGCAGACAGTTACCGCCTTCCTTGGGTCGGCTTTTGTTGGTGCATGGGTAGCCTTCCAACGCTCCTTGGGAGTCATAGAGAACCGTGCCGGCGCCGTAATTATCATGATGTTCGATCAATCCCAGGTAGTCATATGGTTTGAAACTTGAACCTGGTGGCAAGCGGTAGCGAGCGTAGTTGTTCTGACCGTATTCCGGGTTGTTGAAATCTGAACCGCCGACTAGGGCGACAATTTGTCCGGTTTTGACGTCCTCAGCCACGAACGCAGCGCTGTCGCCGCCTTGTTTGCGGACTTGCACCATGCCGTTGCTGACGTGTTCTTCGGCCTTGCGTTGCAGGTTTAGGTCAAGCGTAGTGGTAACTTTCCAGCCGCCACGTTTGACGGTCTCTGCGCCGCGTTCGGTTTCCAGTTGACCTTTGGCGGTCAACACGAACCACGGAGCGGTGATACCGGCGTACTTTTGTTTGGGCTGTTTGACCTTGGCCATGATCTCGACTTTTTTGGCCTCATCACGTTGTTCCTTGGTGATTTTGCCCTGTTGTTGCATGAGGTCGAGCACGTAATACATGCGGCCGACCAGGGCCTCTTGTTCGAAATATGGGCCGTATGGCGAATATAGAGAGGGAGATTTGGGTATGGAGGCCATGAAAGCAGCCTCATCCAGTGTCAGGTCTCTGGCTGGTTTGTCGAAGTAGTCACGCGCCGCAACTTCGGCCCCATATTGGACATTGCCATACGGTGCGGTGTCCAGGTAACCGGCTAAAATCTCGTCCTTGGAATAACTGCGTTCCAGCTCTACGGCCAGGATCAGCTCCTTTACCTTGCGGGTGTAGGTCTGTTCGCGGGTCCAGTTCTGGGTGAGTTTCACCAACTGTTGGGTGATAGTTGAACCGCCCTGGCTGGATGAGCCGCTGCGGCCGGTGATGTTGTTGAATGCCGCTCGGCTGATGCCGCGGACATCGAAGCCGCCGTGGCGGAAGAAATCATTGTCCTCAACGGCAACGGTGGCGTCTTTTAGGTACTGCGAAACGTCACCCTGGACAGGCGTGCGTTTGACGGCGTCGTAATCTTGCCAGAGTAGTGTTTTGCCAGTCCGGTCGTAGTAGCGAATACTGCCGCCGATGTTATTGCCAGATATGTCGCGCAGGTTGGGCAGATCCTTGCGGAAATACGCGAACAATCCGGCCAGGAGTAGGAAGCCAGTGACGATGCCGATGCCGGCGATTTTGAGAGCCATGATACCGCCCTCGCGGCTGAACCAATATTTGTACAAGCGCTTGGGGTGGAGGCGGTAAAAGAACCGTTTAACATGGCCTTTTGGCATACCGGCTAGGCGCAGAGCTCGTGTTCGGGCGAAACTTTCCTTGCGGGCCTTGATCCGTGCTGTGATGGAACGGTTGATTTTGATGGCTTGTCCACTTTTGGTTATGAAGGTATTACGAGATTTACGTCCACTCTTACGCTTACTACTGTCGTTCATGGATAGTTCAGTAACTCCTTAAAAAGTCTTTAATAGACTGGAAACATTATAGCAAAAAATTCGCTAAGCAAGCGGCTTTGTTTTATTCAAAAAAGGGATAGGCTATACTCCTTCTATATGAAACTATCAGAAGAATTGCAGTGGCGAGGGTTTGTCAACCAAACTACCCTCAAGGATGCGTCGGAACTAGATAACAAGAAATTCACTTTTTACTGGGGTGTCGATCCAAGCGCGCCGTCCATGACTATCGGCAACTTGGCTGCGGCCATGATGGTTCGGAAATTTATCAAACACGGCCACAAAGCAGTCTTGTTGGTCGGTGGAGCGACAGGGCTGATCGGTGACCCCGACGGCAAGTCACAGGAGCGCGACCTGAAGACGCCAGAAGAAGTTGCCAAGAACAAAGCCGCAATTGTCGACCAGTACAAGACAATCTTTGGCGGCGAGCATTTCACCCTCGTTGACAATATCGACTGGTTCAAGGACATGGGCTATCTGGAATTCCTGCGCGAGATTGGCAAACATGTGCCGATGCGGCAGATGCTTGGTCGAGATTTCGTCCAGGCGCGTTTGAGCCAGTCTGGTGCCGGCATCAGCTACGCGGAATTTAGCTATGCGCTCATCCAGGGCTATGATTTTCTGCACCTTTTCCGTCATCACGGCGTGACTATGCAGGTTTCTGCCTCCGACCAGTGGGGCAACAGTATTGCCGGAGTTGAGCTGATCCGACGCATAGAGGGTAAGGAAGCCCATGTCTGGACAACACCACTGATTGTCAACAAATCTACAGGAGTGAAGTTTGGCAAGACAGAGGAGGGGGCTATTTGGCTGGACTCCAAGATGACCTCGCCGAATGATTTCTACCAGTTCTGGGTAAATGTGGACGATGCTGGTGTTGGCGAATATCTGAAGGTTTATACAGAGATAGCGCCTGACGAATTAGGACGAGTCATGGAACAGTTCGAGGCAGACAGGGCAAAGCGACTGGCTCAAAAGACCCTGGCTTATGAAGTCACCAAACTTGTGCACGGCGAAAAGGCTGCGAATGATGCCAAAGCTTACGCAGAAACCCTGTCGGTATCACCTGGCACTGGGGCTGAGTCGAACGTCAACGCTGCTGTTGGTGCCAGCATCGTAGATACCTTAGTAGAGGCCGAACTGGCAAGCTCCAAAACCGAGGCCCGACAGCTTTTGGCCAGCGGCGGGATATACATAAACGATCAGAAAATAACCAGAGAAAATTTCCAAACGTCGGACTTTGTCGATGGCGCGCTAAAGTTGCGCCGCGGAAAAACATTGCAAAATACCCGTGTCATTACGCTACAATAGGTTGTTATGTCAGAAAAAACATCAAAAAAAACCGCCGACCAGTACAACGATCCCAAACACAATTATCTGAAGTACTGGGAAGGTCGGGATTATGAGAACCAATCAGAGCGTATTGCCATCGAACGACTGCTGCAAGGAAAACATTTTCGCAAGGCCGCTGACATCGGCGGGGGCTACGGCCGTCTCTGTGTGTTCCTAGAGAAATATGCCGACAAGGTTGTACTGGCCGAGCCCTCACAGCAGCAGTTGGACATCGCCGGTGACTTTCTGAAAGATCATCCGGAGATTGATCGAGTCCTGACACAGGCCGATGATCTGAAATTCAGCGATGGTGAACTAGATCTGATCACGGTGATTCGCGTCATGCATCACCTGCCAGACCCCAGTGTAGAATTCAAAGAACTCTACCGTGTGCTGGCCGATGACGGCTACCTCATCTTGGAGGTTGCCAACAACACACACTTTCGCAACAGGATCAAATACATCCTGAAGGGCAAGCGTCTGCCAAAGGAACCAGTAGATATTCGCTCCGCTGTCAACCGTCGAGATGACGAGATTCCGTTCGTCAATCATAACCCCCGAACTGTGGTAAAGCAGTTAGCTCACGCCGGCCTAAAAGTCGAGAAAATACTATCTGTTTCCAACCTGCGTAGTCCGGCTCTCAAGAAAATCATACCAAGCAGCCTGATGTTGACCGCAGAAAAATTCATGCAAACACCCCTGGCCAAAACCTACTTTGGCCCCAGCAGCTTCTTCCTCATCGGCAAAGCCAAATAACACACGAATCTGACGGCCGTCAGATTCGTGTGTTATTTCAAATTCAATTTCGGGTATTTTTTTCTAAACTTGCTGATTATCGAAGCCGGCGCATCGAAACCGACAACCTCCAACAGATGAAGGTGGTGTTCGATGCCGTAAGCTGTCTGAAGTTTTCTAAATTGCTCAAGACAGTCTAGCGGATGTAACCATACACTCTGTTGCAACTGCACAAAGCCGAGTTCCACCAAGAGCCTTCGTATCTGATATCGCGCCTCCCGATTGACTTCAGGTATGTCAAATATTACCATCCGCCACTGGGAATCCCACTGATCAGGTACCTCAATTTCCAGTAACTTTAGGAGATTTAGCTGGTGTCTGCCCTTATCTGTAAGCTCCAAAGCAGTATGCTGGCCTCGACCGGTAACATGTACTAATTCGAGCTGTTCTAATCGCCGAATCCGTTCACGTGTTGCACGTGGAGATTCATTGAGGTCACTAACCAGTTTTATGAATTCATCAAACGTAACTGCTTTTCCGGCAGCGTGTAGTACCTTTATGTACCAGGTTACGGCTCCGGCTAGAGCTACTGGCACATCATGGGGCATCAAACGTCGTTGGTAATTCATACTAATAAATTACACACATTTGTGACGGCCGTCAAAACGGTGTGTAATTTTGGTGTTTATTGGTTTGGATTTGGTCAGGCTGGTATGACGTTAGAGCAGCGGTTAGTACGAATGTTGTGGCAGAATTTTGCCAGTGACAGCGGGGCTGGTGCGAAAGTCGTGATACTTTATACTGCTAGTTGATGACACTACGTAGTTCTATTGAAGACGTCAAAGGGGTGGGGCCGGAGCTTGGCAAGAAGTTCAGGGCGCTTCATGTTGAGACGATTGGCGAATTGATCGATTACTTGCCGCGAAAATACCATGATTATTCGGATATTCAGCCGATTAGCCGAATTAGACCAGGGGCTGTAACGGTAAAAGCCGTTATCAAACAAGCCAAAGGTCGCTATGTTCGCCGAGCCATGCACATAACAGAGGCTGTGGCCAGCGATGACACCAGTTCAGTACGGCTGATTTGGTTCAATCAACCCTACCGCGCCGCTGCCCTCAAACCAGATACGGAGTATTACATCAGCGGTGAATTCGCTCTGCGCCGGCAACATCTGAGCATCCAAAACCCCTCCGTCGAGCTAGTCAGCGATTTTCCGGTCAACACGGCTCGGATTGTGCCGATTTACCGCGAGGCCAAAGGCATCAAGTCCACCCAGATCCGCAAAATCTTACGCGAGGTTGTGCCGCTGATCCACGAATTGCCGGAAACATTGCCCAGATGGCTTATAGATGATAAAAAATTGATGAAACGGGGCAGGGCATACCAAATCATGCACTTCCCCACCACGAGAGAAGAGTTTGTCGAGGCCAAGCGCCGATTGGCGTTTGAGGAAGTTTTCCAGCTGACGCTGGCCTCGCTCTTGAACAAGTACGAACTACTGACTGAGGAAGCGCTGAAAATCCCTTTTGACCAGAAATTAGCCCGTGAATTCGTCAGGCATCTGCCGTTTACACTAACTGATGCTCAGCGCAAAACCATCTGGCAGATTTACCTGGATATGGAGAAAACTCAGCCGATGAATCGGTTGGTCGAGGGTGACGTTGGTTCGGGCAAAACCGTTGTAGCCACTATGGCGGCGGTTATGGCCATCCGCGAGGGTTTCCAGGTTGCCCTGATGGCGCCGACCGAACTCCTGGCTCGGCAGCATGCCGACACGATCCACTCATTACTCGAACCTCTCGGCATGGCTGATCGTTTGGGCCTACTGGTTGGCAGTCTGAAGACGGCTCAGAAGAAGTCTGCTCAAGAGCGCATAAAAACCGGCGATATCGGCCTGATGGTGGGAACAAACGCGCTGCTTCAGGAAAAGGTGGACATGCACCGGCTGGGACTGGTGATAGTTGATGAACAGCACCGTTTCGGGGTCGAGCAGCGCAAGAAACTACAAGCCAAGGCCGGTCACATGCCGCACGTGTTGGCCATGACAGCCACGCCGATCCCACGCTCACTGGCATTGACGCTCTACGGCGAATTGGACATATCTGTCATAGATGCCAAGCCTGTCGGCCGTATGCCAATTATCACCAAGATCGCCTCTCCAAATTCCCGCAAGCAACTCTACGACAAGGTGGACAAACAGCTGGAGGCTGGCCGTCAGGCCTTCGTGGTTTGTCCGCTTATTGCTGAGTCAACCGTACAGAAATCGCGTGCTGTCGAAAAAGTCCACGAGGAGCTGAGCAAAGGCGCCTTCAAGCACCGGCGGGTGGGGCTACTGCATGGCCGGATGAAGGCTGATGACAAGGAGCGTGTCATGAAACAATTTGTTGATCATGAGCTAGACATCCTAGTGGCGACGACAGTTATCGAGGTTGGGGTTAATGTGCCGAATGCCACGGTGATGATGGTCGAAGATGCCGAACGGTTTGGTTTGGCGCAGATTCACCAGTTGCGTGGTCGGGTCGGTCGGTCGGATCACCAGGGTTACTGCTACCTCGCCCCGAGCGATAGCAGACAACCGAGTCGTCGTCTAAGAGCGTTGGAAAGCTCCAGCGACGGATTCAAGCTGGCCGAACTTGATTTGGAGTTGCGTGGCCCGGGCGCTATTTATGGCACGCAGCAACATGGTATTTTGGACCTTCGCGTCGCTAAATTATCCGATACCAAGCTCATAGCCGCGGCCCGGCAAGCTGCCCAAGAATTTATTGATACCGGCGAGAACCTGCTAAAATATCCAGAGTTATACGCGCGTGTTAAAGCCAACCGCGCGGTTACCAACCTAAATTAGAAGATAAAAGGTAGAAGATAACAAAATGATGATAAACAACACCAACTTCCAACTTTCAACCTCCAACATCTGCTCAAACGGGGTTTGATCGTGTATTCCGGGCTGATTGTATTTTCTAAACATTCCGGCGCTTTTTTGGGGGCACACCAGAAGATTGACCGGGTGTCTCGCAAACATCTACAACGCCTAGGAATAAGTGAGCACGATTTTCCGAAAACCAGAGACATCTTACATTTTGAAGGCGTTAATGGCCCCGATGGCGTCAAGCGAAAAAGTCCCGGGAAGAATGAACCGTGGCACTATGTCGACCCGTTTAATGAAGATGACACCCAACTGGGTGAGATGCTGGACGACCACTATAACCAACTCACAGCAGCCCTTCAGTCTCATGATATGGTGCGAGCCGCTTTTGAGGCAGCCTGGCTGGCTCACGCATTGGTTGATGGCTTAACTCCCGCTCATCATTACCCCTACGAACAAGAACTTAGCAAACTGCGGGGCGGGGCGGGCTTGGAGACGAGGACTAACTTTAAGAAAAAACTAATAATGCCGGGTGAAACCAAGCGTGAAAAAGTACGCAATAACTGGAAAATGTGGGGAGCTGGCGGTTTGTTTACCACACACGCTTCATTTGAGATGGGTGTCGCTACCCTTATTAAGCCGCTGACTTTTAAGGACACTGCGCCGTCGCCGACTGAGCTAGAAAATGTCAAAGCCATAGGCGTGCGGGAATTGTTCAGCCGCGCGGCCCGTGAAATAGCCGTCTTGGATATGTACCACAACTACCGCAAAAAAGGTTGGACTCCGAAACTTGCTTGGCAAGTACGTCATCGTCTCGGGCCGGTGCTAATCCAGACTGTAGCGCTGGCTTGGTACGCAGCTCTCGATGAGGCGGGGCTGATTGAGAAAAATTCAAACATCAAACATCAAACACCAAAGTTTGAAGTTTGATACTTGAGTTTTGAAGTTTACAATGTGATCAACATGCGTATCATTGCCGGCACACTAAAAGGAAGGCTCATTGAAAGTCCCTCAGGACATAAAACTCATCCCATGGGTGACAAGCCGCGGGGGGCGTTGTTCAACACATTGGGTGATCTATCTGGTTTGACCGTGCTTGATTTGTACGCCGGTAGCGGTGCCTTGAGCTTTGAGGCGATCAGTCGTGGAGCCAGCAGGGTTACGGCAGTAGAGCTAGACAATGCGGCGCAAGACACCATCGTGAGGAATATCAACACCTTAGGCCTCGGAGACAAAGTTAGATTAGCCTCCAGCCGAGTGGCCAGCTGGTCGAAGAAAAACATAACCAATTGGTTTGACGTCGTTCTCTGCGATCCACCGTATGATAGGGTTTTGGAATTGTCTATTCAGAAGCTTACTACTCATGTGGCCAGGGGTGGCGTGTTCGTGTTGTCTTGGCCGGCCCACCTGGAGATACCTGATTTTAAGGGCTTGGAGCTGATCAAATCAAACGTCTACGCCAATGCCCGCCTGATTTTCTACAAAAAACCCAAACCCGACAGATAGACAATATGCTGAGCCTCTCGTACAATAATGCCAATGCCGCGGTGGTGGAATTGGTAGACACGCATGCCTTAGGAGCATGTATCGCAAGATGTGAAGGTTCAAGTCCTTTCCGCGGCACCAGAAATTGGTTCTAGAAAAAATTACCAAGATTTTTGCTGTTTTCTTCGTA
>CAYGDJ010000013.1:0-10300 GCA_964348625.1 uncultured Candidatus Saccharibacteria bacterium
AATGGCTAATACTATTGCATTAAAACGAAGAATTACCTCTGTCAAGAACACTCGGCAGATTACTAAGGCTATGGAATTAGTCAGTGCCAGCAAGATGCGCCGGGCGCAGGATTTTGCACTGCGGTCACGTCATTTCCGTAATCTAGCACGCCAGATCCTCGCCCGAATTGGCGAAGTCATAGACGTCACTAGGCACCCGTTGTACAAGCAGCGCACCGTCAAGCGAAGATTGCACATCTTAATCACCAGCGACCGTGGTTTGGCTGGCGCGCTCAACAGCAACGTGTTACGAAAAATCACCGCTGAGTTGAAAACCGACCAGCGTGATGGCATCCAAAGTTCGGTGATCGTGATAGGCAAACAAGGCGCGCGGTTTGTTGCCAAACTGGAGGGCGTCGACGTCATAGCTGCTTACACTAATTTTCCCGAACAGCCCACAGCCAATGACATCCAGCCTATCTTAGAAACCGTCATTGACCAGTACGCCCATAAACTGACTGATGTGGTGCATGTGACCTATACCGATTACATTTCCAGTATCAATCAAGAAGTTAAGACCGAACAGTTGCTGCCGGCGGTGTTTCAGGAAGCTCGGATCAGCGAGGATTTGCACGACGCCATCATCGAACCCAGCCCCGAGGCAATTCTGGAACAAGTCACCAGTCGATTGATCGAGGGACAGTTGCGGCAGGCCCTTGTCGAATCTCAGGCATCCGAACAAAGTATGCGCATGATTGCTATGAAGAATGCGACGGATAACGCCACTGGACTGGTCGATGACCTGACGTTAGAATTTAATACAGCCCGCCAGGCGGCCATCACTCAGGAACTAGCCGAAATTACAGGAGGAGCCGAAGCAATTTCGGCCTAAAAAAAGCATGAAATACGAATATCGAAATCCTAAACAAGCACGAAGCACGAAATCTCGACTTAAAAACGTTTCGAATTTCCAGCTTCTAATTTCTGATTTGTTTCGAATTTCGGTATTCAGATTTCTGATTTATATTAATGGTGAGACGGAGGCTATCAAATGAGGGAGATACCAAAAACTGAATTTCTGCCATATGAATTAATGTCTGAGCAGCTTGTTAAGGAGTGGAGAGAGCATATTGGGGATACTTATGGTAATAACCCTCATCTTATTTTTGCAAATCTCGACAGGATTCTGCAAGAGTTCGGTCACAACTGTTTTGAGCTTGGAGCAGGACTTTCGAGCGGATTTCCCACTACCGGAGCGGCGGATTTATTTGAAGCTTTTGTAGCAGGCTTGGAGTATGGCAGAATTAACGACGGCGATCAATGATAAGGCAGCAAAACCAAGAGAGGAACAATTATGACAGTAGCAGAAGCAAATAAACCCAAAGGCAAAATCTCACAAATCGTGGGTGTGGTAATCGATGTGGAGTTTGAGGGTAACTTGCCGGCGATTTATAACGCTTTGGAAATCCAGACAGACGGCAAGAAGGTTGTGCTGGAAGTCGCCCAGCACCTGAGCGAAAATTCAGTTCGAGCTGTTTCATTAGGCTCAACTGATGGGCTGAAACGAGGCACCGATGTCGTCGACACCGGCGCGCCAATCAGCGTGCCGGTTGGTGACGAAACTCAAGGTCGTATGTTCAATGTAGTCGGTGAGCCGATTGACGGCAAGGCTGGTAGTTTCAAAAAGCGGGCAGCTATTCACCGAGCCCCACCTGCTCTGTCTGAACAATCCGGCGAAACCGAAATCCTGGAAACCGGTATCAAAGTTATCGACCTGATCGCACCAATCACCAAGGGCGGTAAGGTCGGCCTGTTCGGTGGCGCCGGCGTGGGCAAAACTGTGCTGATCCAGGAACTCATCAACAACATCGCCAAATTCCACTCCGGTAACTCGGTCTTTGCTGGCGTCGGTGAGCGTACCCGCGAAGGCAACGACCTATACTACGAGATGGAAGAAGCTGGTGTGCTGGACAAGACTTCCCTGGTCTTTGGCCAGATGAACGAACCGCCTGGCGCCCGTTTGCGGGTCGGCCTATCTGGCCTGACCATGGCCGAAGGCTTTCGTGACGAAGGCAAAGACGTGTTGCTGTTCATCGACAATATTTTTCGCTTTACCCAAGCTGGCTCAGAAGTCTCTGCCCTGCTCGGCCGTTTGCCGTCAGCTGTCGGCTACCAGCCTAACCTGGCTCAGGAAATGGGTGAGCTCCAAGAGCGAATTACCAGCACCAAAAAAGGCTCGATTACATCGATTCAAGCGGTCTATGTACCAGCCGATGACTTGACTGATCCTGCTCCGGCCACGACATTTGCCCACCTGGATTCCACGATTGTATTGAACCGCGCCTTGACAGAGATTGGCATCTACCCGGCGGTTGATCCACTGGATTCCAACTCCACCATACTGGATCCAGAAATTGTCGGCGAGGAACACTACCATGTTGCCCGCGAGGTTCAACGAATCCTGCAGCGTTACAAAGACCTCCAGGATATCATTGCCATACTTGGCATGGAAGAATTGTCTGACGAGGACAAGCAAACCGTCGCCAGAGCTCGTCGTATCCAGCGATTCTTATCCCAACCGTTCTTCGTGGCAGAGAAATTTACCGGCAACTCGGGACAGTATGTTTCGCTGAAGGACACCATCCGCGACTTCAAAGAAATCCTGGACGGCAAATACGATGATAAACCCGAGTCATGGTTCTACATGAAAGGTTCGCTAAAAGGAAGCAAATGATTCAGCTTGAGTTGGTGACTATGAACGGTGTTAAGCTCGCGGAAGCAGTTCACGAAGTTGTTTTGCCTTCGGCCGACGGCTACATAGCCGTGTTCAAGCACCATGCTCCGTTAGTCAGCCTGGCAGTACCAGGTGTCATCAGTGTCCGGCGCAAAGCTAACACTCCAGATGACCTGATGGATCACTACGCTACCCATGGTGGTGTGATCGAGATATCTGACAACACTGTGCGCGTGTTAGTAGATGAAGCCGATGTTGCCGAGGAGATCAACGAGGCAGAAATCAAAAAGGCTCTGGAAGAGGCCCACAAACTTCGAACCGCAGCCAAAGACCAGGTCTCACTCGACCACGCCCAGCAGCAGATAGACCGCTCATCAGTCAGGTTGAAGGTGGCCGAACTAAAGCGAAAAAGAAAAACCCGTTACTAGGCTTGTCAGGAGAACAATAACGTTCTATGATTAGGCAATAAGTATTAAGGAGACCTTTATGTTTGGACGACAAAAAGTAGCCATGCTTGTGGCTGAATTTCTGGGTGCGGCGGTATTAGCAAGTGTAACCCTAGCTATGTTGGGACGTACCAGCTTCCCATTTTTCGTCGCTGTTACGGCAGGTGTTGCATTGGCAACCATGTCGTATTTGTTTGGCGCGCATAGCAATCCGGCAGTCACAGTTGGGCTATGGACTATGCGAAAAGTGCAGGCTACCCAAGCTATCGTCATGGTGGCTGCCCAAATGCTCGGTGGTTTAGCTGCCTGGCAACTCAATGAATATTTACTGGGTGGTGAGATCAAAAACCTGGCCGGAGAGTTTGACTGGCGGGTGCTTTTGGCTGAAGCCATCGGAGCATTTGTGCTCGGTCTCGGTGTGGCTGTAGCTGTTAGCAAAAACTACAAAGACACTGCTTGGGCTATAACCTTGGGTGCTTCACTGTTCCTCGGCATACTGGTTGCCGGCTTCGCATCGAACGGGTTGCTAAATCCTGCGGTCGCAGTTGGCGTGCAGTCATGGAGCTGGGCCTACGCCCTCGGACCAGTCCTGGGCGTAATTGTGGGTATGAGTTTTTACGGCATACTATTCGCTGGTCGGACCATTCGGTTGCCACGGACTAAGGCAACAGTGGTACGTGCTAAAGCGCCAGCACGCAAGGTTAGCGCAAAGAAATCAGCAGCACGCAAGTCCGCCAAGAAAAAATAAATCAGCCTACCTTGCCAGCAGCAGGAACGCTCCTAGCACAAGCAAAATCAATAATGACAAAATCACCGCTAGCAGTATGAAGCCAATATAGTTTAGCCAATGAATCTTGGGATAGACAATGTTGTCGTCAATAGCTCGTTTCAGCTCGGGATAAAAAATCGCTTCCCCGCCAACGGACAACAACGTGCCAACGATCGGGATTATGGTTGCCACAGTCATGACGCCAAAGACCTCCATCAGATGATTTTTTGCTAGACGCTTCATGCGTTTGATGGCGTTTCTGGCGTTTAGTCCCTCGTCAAACACTGGGAAAAACACCATCTGATAACGCAAACTTGCCCGAATACCAGGGACAATAAACAGCAGGTAGCCGCCGATTACGCGCAATCCTACCAAAATCTGCACCGCCAGAATAGTCCAAAACCGTTTAGAGACTTCCCGTACAGCTTCGCTAAATGTCGTAGTTTCCCGCCTGCTGGTTTTCCAAGCAACATAGTTGATTACTCCGGTATAGTAGGTAGAAATTACCATCGCAACAACACTCGCTACTAATATAACTGGGATTAGAATACCCAAAAGCAAGGCGATATTGACAGGTTCTGGCGCTGCTATGACGGCCGGATTCTCCGGGGCTCGGCCAGACGGCAAAAAGTTACCAACAAACTGAAGGACGCTGTATGACAAACTGATGATCAGTATGACGATGGCCATGGTTTGGTTGTGTTTAAAAAGTAAGTCTAAGCCGGCAAAACAACGGCTGAATGGATTTGTATTAATTGATTCGGTGTTTGGTGTGTTCATGAACTGATAATACTCTTCATTAGCTGATTCTCGAAGTCTATCATACCCTGCAAGGTCGGTTCATAGGCGCTGACATTGGGAAAATCAAGCTCCATGATGTGTCTCCAGACAGCAGCAATGAGCCGTTGTAAGTCGGCACGTTCCTGGGGTTTGGCATCGAGTACTAGCTGATGAAACTCACCGCGTCGGGATGGTTCAACGAAGCTTATGCTGGAACTTAGCTGGGTGATCTCGCTAAAATCCGTGCTATTGGCAAACAACAACTCATAAAACATCAGTTGTTGCCGATAACGTCGTAGTTTTTGCTTCTGGTAGTCACCACCGCCCCGCCATGATTTGATTGGTTTACCAGTTTTGTAATCGGTTATGCTGAGTGAGCTACCGTCCACGTCAAACCTGTCTACAGTGCCGCTGATACGAACGCCATTGGTCACGATTTGCTGATCGCCAAAGCTATATTCGGGCGTGCCGCCAGGACGGAGGGCTTTGGTGGTGGCTTGATAATCAGTGACCTTGTCTATGACACGGTTTATTTCTGACGGCGTGTCCTGACCCATACGGTCAGTTACGAACTGTTTCAGTTCGGCGCGCTTCGGCAATCGCCCAGTCTTGTTTAGGGTAGTTTGCATGTAGTGCAGGCAGGCGTGCACATGACTACCGAAAATTGCCTCTGGCCCGCTAACATGTGGAATCTTGAGCAGGCTGTGCGTGAAATAATTCAGTGGCCCGCCATGAGTAACGTCCAGAAAAGCCGTCAAATGAGATGGGTTGAGCCGGTATCTAGCCAGCTTGGGCTTTAGTAGCTTGTGGAGAGCATTTTTATCGGCTTTGGACGAGGGTAAATACCATGCCTGCCAGGCGGTATCTGGGTTATCCGATTTTGGCCGCGCCAATTCTACTGAATCTATTTGCTGCTGGACAATTTCCTCTGTTCCGGGCAATGCCGCCGTTGGCTTGCCGCGCCGATCGGTCGTGCTACTGAGCAAACGCAAATGTTTTTTGGCTCGGGTCATCACGACGTACAGGATGCGCAGTCGATCATCGAATGTCTCTGTAGCGGGTTGGAGATGTTGCCAATTGGGCGGCAGTGTGAGCTTGTTGCGCCGGCCTCTTTCCTGAAACCAGGTGTGTTCATCAGCATGCAGTAGATAGACTGACTCAAATTCTTGTCCCTTAGATTTATGGGCACTCATAAGTTTGATCGGCGCGTCGCGAGTACCGGATTCCAGATGGGTTTCCAGCCGTATGCCGGCTTCCCTGCAACGGCGCACATAGCCGAGTAATAATTCCAGGCTGATGGTCTTGCGCTGTTCATACACGCCGGCATGAGTGGTAAGTGAGCTGAGTTTTTGGTTGAGAATGGCTTGGTTTTGGTGGTCGGGAAACAATCGTGCTGCCACGGTGTGTAATGAAGCTAACCCATCATTTGTGTCGCAGTCAGCGGCGAGCTTTCGCAAAGCCGAGGCAAACTCTCGCCATTGGTGATCTTTGGACGAATCGATAATTTGCCACCACGGCTGTTTCTGCTCGGCGGCTTGTAGTGATGCAGCCCATATCAAGTGTCGATTAACCGGTATGAGTTCATAAGTAAATAGCTCTGGAAGTATGTAGTCTAATCGTTCAAATTTCTGCTGTTTGATGCGTAACACGGTTTCGGCGTACATCAGGATTTGCCGGACTTCCTGGTCGTTCAGCAGATCGTCCCTGCCCTCATAAAAAAACGGTATATGAGCAGTCGTGAACCGTTCGGCGACGTGTTCTAAATATCTGTGTTTGGAGGCTATGACGGCCAGTTCTCCGTCCCTCGGAACGGTGCGGGCTAGGCTGACCAGATGCTCCACGGTTGCCTCCGGCGTCGGGCTGATTATATGGCTAGGTGGCTGGGTCGTTGCCTCGGAGGTGGCTTGTAGCTGCTTGACGATGTCTTCGTAGTAATTTTCCAGGCGACTAGCGCCCTGGGTGATGACCGAACGGGCTGAGTCCAGTATGGCTTGAGTCGAGCGATAATTTTGGTTTAGGGTGATAGTAACCACATCATTCCAGCGTTCCCGAAAATACAGCATGACGCCGACAAACGCTCCCTGAAAACCATAAATTGCCTGGTCGTCATCTCCTACCACCATGACATTTGGCCGGCCTTCGTTCACCGGATTGTCGGCGATTAGTTCGATGATACGGGCCTGGGCGGGATTGGTGTCCTGATACTCGTCAGCCAATATGTACTGGTAAGTTTCCTGAACCAAAGCTCGCAGTTCTGGCTTTGTTTCCAGCGCCTTTAGGGCAAACAAAATCATATCGTCGTAGTCATACAACTTTTGTTTCTGGAGGCTGGTTTCGTATGCCAGATAAAGTTCAGCAAAGACGGTTAATTTCTGTAGCTGGTCAGCCGGTTTGAAATACAAACTGCCGTCCTCTGCAGAAAACCATGTTCGCTTCCAGGCACTGAGTGCGGTAGATTTGCCACTGTCCGCCACTTCGTCCAAGGCAACTTTGAGCGAACTCAGGCAAGCGTCGGCTAGACTTCCTGGCTCATGCTTCGTACCAAGAGAGCTCAGTTCCGTGGCCACGATACTGCCTGCCTTGGAACTCAGGCGTCCGAGGTTCTGGAAAACTTTGGTTAGTTGTTTTCCGCCGTGGTCGCACCATTGCACATCTGCTGCAATCCGTTGCTTTACATCCTCAGGCGTTAGACCGGCCTGTTTGGACTGACTGATTCGCTCTGTGACATCGCCTATGTATATCCATTGACCGAGTGATCGTTTTGCCAATGGGCTGGAATGGGGCAAATCCGCAAAACAGCCTGCCAGTGTCTCGTACAGTGCCAGGTCATCGGCTGATCGGTAGCCTGCCAGATCGGGAAAATGTTCTTGATACTTTGTGATGAGGTGTCTACCAAAGCCATGAAAGGTGTGGACTTCGATTCGTCCGGCCTGCTCGCCGATGATTTCCATTAAACGAGATTGCATGGCGCGCTGGCCAGATTCGGTATATGTCAGACAGAGGATGTTTTGAGGGTTTGTGTCACTGCGGTTCAGGATGTTAGCGACCCGTAGACTCAAAAGCTGAGTTTTGCCGGTACCCGGACCGGCAATTATCAACAGCGGTCCGTCGATGGTATCGACAGCTTGGCGTTGTGCTTGGTTCAAGGCTTTGTATGCCTCTGTAAACGGTTGAGATGGCCTCATAACAACATTGTATCGTAGCCTGACTATTTAGTTCGCATGATCCATAGCAGCCAGGCGATTACAAAGAAAAGTGCGCTATAAAACCCAACTTCCCCGTACAGCTCAATCTTCAGTCCTTCGTTAAAATTTATGACAAAGTAGCTGAGCGTGGTGGTTGTGTATGCCGCAACACACAGCGCCGCCGTGGCTAGCAAGGCACTGCGGCTGGCCAGGATTCCGGCAACGATGATCGGCAGCGCGTAGAGTGCCACGGCGCGGGCGGCCATGCCCCGCTGGGTATAGACACTGTAGCTGGCTAGGGCGATATCAGAGGTCACCAGGGCCAAAACCAGTTTCTTAATTGTCGCCTGATGTGTGGTGTGGTGCGCCAGATACCATATAGAGATAACTGCTGCAAAAAATGCCGAAGTAGCCACCCAGCGACTCAAAACCGCCTGGGGTGTGATGAGCTGCCAGGAATAATACAGCAGGATTTGAGCGGCCAGCAGCAAAACAACGGCGAAGTGGGCACGGCAAACCGAGATTAAGAGTTTGGCTGTTGACGGGGTTGGGGAGATTTTCGACATTAACCGCATTTAACCATGAGCGGCACATTAGCGTCAATCTTACACAACTTTCGCACCAGCCCCGTATGCACAGGATTTGCCAGCTGGGTTGTTTCAGATTGCTATTCCATCAAATTATGGTATACTATAGCACATATGGGGTTTAATTCCTTTAGGTCTGTTGAAACTAACGAAGTTTTCACTTCGCCCAACCTGTTGACTGCTGCGCGTGCAATCGGTGGCGTTGCACTTGGCGTAGCTATGGTTAGATATAATCTAGATCCAACTATAGTGGCTGCCAGCGCAGCCGGCCTGGCTGTAACGGACCTGGAAGGCACACTAATTGATTCCACCAAACGATGGCCTAGATTACAAAAGCTGTTTCGAATCATACCTAGTGGTATCGGTCGGATTGCCGACCCGGTAGCTGATAAAATCTATGCCATGTCTATATTGGTAGGCGGCATGGTAAGCGGTGCCATACCGGCTCCACACGCTATAGGGATACTTTCGGCAGAAGCTAGTACAACTGCAGCTACAGGTGTAGCTACATTAAAAGGCGTGGAAATTGATGTCACCAAAGCAGGCAAACTCGGAATGGTAGCCCGCTGCGGAACCATTGGCTTTGACTTGGTAGCCGCTGCTACCGAACAGTCAGGAACACTACACGATACGTTAGCAATGGCCGGACATGTAAGCGCGGCAACCGCAGTTGTACTTGGCTCTGTTAGTTGCTATCAAATATTGCGACAGTCCCGTGCCCAATCAGAACCCCTACCTTTCGAAGAAGCCTAAATTCTGTTAAGGATCAGACCTTATTCTGCTTCTGGTTTTTCTATCTTGGGCTCGGCTTCATCGGTTGCGTCAGAATTATTAGTGGCCAACACGTGACGGGAACGGTATCGCCTGAACAACAAAACGCCTGCTGCTCCCAGGATTATAGTCGCCACTGCTGCGATGATAATCCAAATTTTTGACGAATTAGACGGCGCAACCACGGGGACTTGTTCGGTCGCTGGCTTATCAACGGCAACGGCCATGACGCGAAAAGTAGCAACGGTAATCGGGTCTGAGTTAAGGCCTGTTGCCGCGTCGGTCACAATCATATCGGCATGATGATCACCCTCTGGCAAGTCCTTAATCTCTATTTGGTAGTCCCCATTAGCGTCGGAGAGTCCAGAGTACTGCTTTGGTTCAGAGTAAACGGTGATTGTTACCTTGGCATTCGGCAGTGTCTTGCCCTTCAAGACCAGTGGCTTATCTGCTGGCACCTCAAATTGCTGGTTATTTGGCTTGTTTTCGTCATTAACTAGTAGTAGTGGAGCTTCCGGTGCGGCTGGTTTAACTGGAGCGGGCGGTTTTGCGACAGTTTTTTTCGTTGTTGTCGGTGTTGGGCTTGGTGGGTTCGGATCGGTAAATTTAACTGTAGTTGATCGTTCATTATATAGGCCACTGATCTTTGAGGAAATAGTATGCGTCCCTGGTGTCGCCGATGTTACGGTTACCGTTGCGTACCCAGTGCTACTGCTCGTTACGCTAGATGTAGACATTGTGATTGGTGCGGAGGTAGTTAGTGTGGCATTTTCGTTGCTCACCAATATTTTTACACCACTATCACCGTCTTGACTGGCGCATTCTTCAGTACTAGATCCATAATTACCGTTATTACATTTATGCCAATAGAAATACATAGTCAAGGTTATGGTTGACTTGCCGTCTGCCAGCACAGAGCTGGGGCCAGCGCTAAACTGGACATCAGCCGGCGGTCCTCCAGCGGCCTTCACGTTAGGCGTTGCCCGATAAGCAAACAAAGTGCTGATTAGCACTGCCAATACTACTGTGAGTTTACCTAATATTTTCAT
>CAYGDJ010000014.1:0-10289 GCA_964348625.1 uncultured Candidatus Saccharibacteria bacterium
GTTCCTGTGGGATCACTTTGGTACGGCGTTCGTCCCCGTATTGCTCCTTGAGGGCTACTAGTTCGGCTCTGATAATCTTGAAAATCTTTTTCTCGTCTGCCAGAATCGCTTCCAGCTTGGTAATAAGCTTCCTTAGCTCGGCTAACTCGTCTTCTACCTTTTGGCGCTCCAAGCCGGCCAAAGCCCGCAATTGCATGGCCAGTATAGCCTTGGCTTGTATGTCAGAAAGCTTGAATTTCTTGATCAAATTAGCGGCTGCTTCTTCGGTGGTTTGGCTAGCCCGGATGGTGGCGATGACTTCGTCAATATGATCCAGCGCTATCTTCAAGCCTTCCAGGATATGCGCGCGGTCTTTCGCCTTGCGGAGTTCATACTCAGTCCGGCGTCGTACTACTACCTGGCGGTGCTTAATATGCTCGGCCAAGATGTCCTGCAGCCCCAACACGCGCGGCTGTATGCCATCTATAAGTGCCATCATATTAAAGTGGAAGCTCTGTTGCAGTGGCGTCATTTTATACAGCTGGTTGAGCAATTTCTTTGGGTAAGCGTCCTTCTTCAGGTCAATTACGATCCGCACTTGACCGCGGGCAGTCTCGTCCCGCAGGTCACTGATACCTGTTAACTTCTTATCACGCACCAAATCAGCGATCTTTAGCACCAAACTCTCTTTGTTCAGTGCGAACGGTATTTCCGTGATAACAATCTGGCTCCGGCCCTTGTTGCCCTCTATGATTTCAGCGATACCGCGCGTTACAATCCCGCCTCGTCCGGTCGCATAGGCTGTACGGATAGAATCCTGCCCATAAATAACCCCACCAGTTGGGAAGTCCGGCCCTTTTACATACTGCAAAATGTCGTCCAGGCTAGCGTCAGGGTTATCAATCATATGAATTTCTGCGTCAACCAGCTCGCTCAGGTTATGCGGCGGAATATTTGTCGCCATACCGACGGCAATACCCAACTGGCCGTTTAGCAGCAAGTTTGGCAGCTTGGCTGGCAACACCGTAGGCTCCATCAAGCGCGCGTCATAATTCTCTCTGAAATCCACTGTTTCTTTGTCTATATCTTCCAGTAATTCATCCGCCAAACGCATCATCTTGGCTTCGGTATAACGCATGGCGGCTGGAGGATCGCCATCCATACTGCCAAAGTTACCCTGACCGTTGACCAATGTATAACGCATCGCCCATGGTTGCGCCATACGAACCATCGAGTCGTAAATGCTCGCATCACCATGCGGGTGGTAATCACCCATAACAGCCCCCACCACCGTTGCGCTTTTACGATGTTTGGCTCCGCTTCTCAGGCCATCACGGTTCATGGTGAACAAAATCCTTCGGTGGACCGGCTTCAGACCATCGCGCACATCTGGCAAGGCACGGTCAATGATAACGCTCATGGAATAGCGCAAGTAGCTGTCTTCCATGATGTTTTCCACTGACCGCAGCTCTACGCTTCGCGAGTGGCCACTATCCAACACATCGGCCGCATGCTCTTGGCCGCGGCGGCGCTCTTCCATGGTTTGCTCAGGCGCTTTCTCCACAATCTCTTCGTTTGGCTCGTCAATCGGAGTTTGATCGTCCATCAGGCGCTCCCCCCAGTCACGCCAATGTTCAATTGGCAATGTTCAATGTTCAATGCATGAAAAACATTGCTACATTGAGCATTCATTGATACTTGAGCATTGAGCATTGAGCATTTCATCTATATATCCAAATCCTTCACGAATTTAGCGTTGGCCTGAATAAACGCCTTGCGGGGCTCAACTTCACTGCCCATCAGCTTGTTGAAAATCGCGTCAGCCCGCTCGGCATCCTCGATCTTTATCTGTACCAATACCCGCTTCTCGGGGTTCATGGTTGTCTCAAACAGTTGCTCCGCGTCCATTTCACCCAAACCCTTATAGCGCTTCTGCTCTAGGAAACCGGCTTGCTTGACTGGATTATCTGCCGGATCAATCGCTGTTCCCTCGGCTTTGCGCTTGGCAATTGTTTCGTTCAGGACTTTATCGAGTTCGTCTTCGTCATAAATAAACACGCTTGATTTGCGGCCTGGTTTCACCAGCTCAAACAGCGGCGGCTTGGCCAAATATATATACCCGCCGTCCACTACTTCTTTCATGTAGCGGAAGAAAAACGTCATCAATAACGTGCTAATGTGGCTGCCGTCGACGTCAGCGTCAGTCATGATAATAATCCGATGGTAGCGCAGTCCCGTCACATCAAAAGAGTCTTCGATTCCAACGCCCAACGCCTTGATAAGGCTGAGGATTTCGTTGTTGGCCAGCATCTTATCCAGTCGAGCCCGTTCTACATTCAAGACCTTGCCCCGAAGCGGCAAAATAGCCTGCGTCTTACTGTCCCGACCTGATTTGGCCGAACCGCCGGCCGAGTCACCCTCTACCAGGTAAATTTCCGAAGCCGCCGGATCTTTGCTGGAACAGTCCGCCAATTTGCCGGGCATACTCGCACCATCCAGTACACCTTTGCGCAGGATGTTCTCTCGAGCTGCTCTGGCGGCCTTGCGGGCACGAGCTGCCAGTAGCGCTTTGCCTACTACTTTTCTGGCGATAGACGGGTGTTCCTCCAGATAATAGTTCAAATACTCCCCTAAGACCTGTTCCACGTAGCCACGAACCTCTGGGTTGCCCAGCTTGTTCTTGGTCTGACCTTCAAACTGCGGATCAGGCAGCTTGACCAGGATAATAGCCGTCAGGCCTTCGCGGGTGTCTTCGCCGCTCAAGTTCTCTTCTTTTTCCTTCAGTAAACCGTTCTTGCGGGCGTAGTCATTAACCACACGGGTCAACGCTGCCCGGAAGCCTGTCAGGTGAGTGCCTCCGTCTGGGTTATACACATTGTTGGCGAAGGCCTTGATCGTTTCGTTATACACATCGGCGTACTGCAGGGCTATTTCCACCTGTGTTTCTTTGACCATTTTATCTACATAGAAAACGTCTTCGTCTACTACTTCTTTGCCATGATTTAGGTGTTTTACATAGCTCTGGATGCCACCCTCGAAATAGAAGCTATAGCGTTCACCAGTGGCTTCATCTTCCAAGGTCGTACGGGTGGCTTTGGTCAGGTAGGCTGCGTGACGCAACCGATCAAGCACCGTCTCATAATTGATTTTGACCGTCTCAAAGATCGTCTCATCCGGATAAAAGATAATCTCCGTTCCTGTCTTGTCGGTCTTGCCTACTACTTTTAGGTCACTTTTCGGCACGCCTCGCTCGTATTCCTGGTGGTAGGTTTTGCCATCACGATGGACGTCGATCAGCAACCGTGTCGACAATGCGTTAACCACGCTACTACCTACACCGTGCAAACCACCAGATACCTTATAGCCGCCACTGCCAAACTTACCGCCGGCGTGCAATACCGTCAGGACCGTCTCAACCGTGCTTTTGCCTGTTTTTGGGTGAATATCAGTCGGGATGCCACGTCCGTCATCGACTACCTTTACGCCCCCGTCCGCCTGCAGTGTGACAGATACGCTGGTCGCGTATCCGGCCAATGCTTCGTCAATGCCATTATCAACAATTTCCCAAACCAAGTGGTGAAGACCCTCAACACCAGTACCACCGATGTACATACCCGGACGCTTACGAACTGGTTCTAGGCCCTCGAGAACTTGAATCTGATCAGCCGAATAGCTTTGTGTCTTTGCCACTAGTAAATAACCCTCTTTACTCTAGCCTTATTTCCTCTTCAAGCTACTAGTATAGTGGATAACTCCTTGCAGATCAACCGCTAAAGGCTTGTATGAACACATACTATTATGGTTGAATAAGCTTGAGAGTTTTGTCTAAAAAAACCAACAACAATGTTTCGAAAACTACTAAGCAATTTACCATTCAATCCTAGCCTGATTAACCAGGTGTCATTCTACGCCAAGCGCATGCACCACGAAGAACGTTTGCGTCGCACAGGGTTGGTGTTGGTCGTTCTCTCGGTATTTGTACAGCTTTTCGCTGTATTATCACCAATTGAGGCTTCCAACCAGTGCAGTACTAACGACATCATCCGTTGCGGTATCGGCACCAGCAATCCAAAGGAACGTTTGCTGCAAGTTCTCAGGGATGGAGATGGGTTTACCCGTGATCATAAAGCTATATTTGATCACTTCAAAATCACCGAGGCAGACATCGGCAATGCCACTCTAGGCACGGTGAATTCTGGCGACCATACACTCTATTCACTGGGCCGTAATCCCCATTCCAGTCTGGATCAGAGACTACCCATCGGTGGCAGTACGACATATCTACGGCCTCTTTACACCTGGGGAGACAACAAATCATACCCAGCCTTAGTGGGACAGCGCAATAATCTTATCGGTACAACCGACAATCCGTACTTTGCCGTCATGATCGACTGTGGAAACATCGTCATCAAAGTATTACCAAAACCCAACTTGACCATCGTTAAGCATGGCTTAAACCACGCCGATAACGCCACTGTTCAGCGCAATGAACTCCTGCAATATCGGGTGTTCTTCAACAATATCGGTGCTGGAGCGGCTAATTCCGTCGCCGTTACTGACTTTATTCCTGCCTATACCACCTATGAATGGATTGGCGATAGCGCTGCTGACAAAATCAACAGAGACCACCTCAACTACCCCGGTGTACCGTACGCCGGACGAGCATCGGCTCGCTATGTGGAATGGTTTTACAACACCATGCCCGCCCAGAGAGAGAATTGGTACGCTGATCTGAATGTGAAGGTGAACAGCGATGCTCCAAATGGTGCAAAAATTTGTAATACAGCGGTGATTCGGGCTCTGAATCACCCCCCTGTTGAGATAAGTAACCCCGTTTGCTACACCGTACAGGTTTCGACTATAGCCACACCTACACCCACGCCAGTTCCTGTTTCGGGGCAGCCGAATATCAGCAATAATAAACTTGTTAGCAACTTAACCAAAAGTCAGACAGACGCCCATAATCAAACAGCCGCTCCCGGGGACATACTGGAATACAAACTTTTGACTATAAATAGCGGCACCGCAACAGCCCGCAAATACGACAAACTGACCGACGATGTAGATGACCTATTAGAATACGCCGACGTAATTGAGATTAGTAACGAGGGCAAATTAAACGATGGGGAGATTGCTTGGAAAGCCGTAGATATCAAGTCCAAAGAAACCGTAACCCGTACTTTCAAGGTGAAAGTTAAGAACCCCTTACCGGCTACACCAAGATCAAGTAGTGATCCTCAATCATACGATCTCCAGATAGATAATACTTATGGCAACACCGTAACTGTTAAACTTGCCGCACCAACTGTAGCCAAAGCCGTAGAGACGGCGGCGACAACCCTGCCAAATACTGGCCCGGGCGAAACACTAGCCGTGGCATTCGTGATTACTGTCATCGTCGGCTACTTCTTTGCTCGAAGTCGCTTACTTGCCCAGGAATTAGATATTGTTCGTGAAGAATTCACAGTCAGTGGGGGCATATAAACCATGAACGAGCGACTACAACATCATGATTCTGGTGAAAAGTTAGTCTTAGGTACAGAGACTGAAAAAAACATAGAACATGCTAAAGAAAAGGTAGCTTCATCAAAAGAAATATCTTCCGACCAGATAGAACAGATCCGCCAGAGCATCGAAGGCAAGGCCATTAGCGGCAATGAAACAGTTGTAGGTGAGGACGAAACAAAGCATGACACGTATTCCCTGGCTGCCCACCAGGAGTTAAAAACTAGCTCTTATAAGCGCAGCCTCCAACACATCCAAAGCCGTTTACACGGCCCCGAGAAAGTGTTCAGCAAACTGGTACACAAACCGGTAATGGAGCAGCTGAGTAATGTAGGTGCCCAAACCGTCGCACGTCCAGCAGGTGTCATGATGGCTGGTGTTGTAACACTACTCGGCAGTGCCGTCTGTTTATATCTTGCCAGGCGCACCGGATTTAGTTACAACTTATCTTTATTCGTCGTATTTTTTGTAAGTGGTTATCTGCTGGGACTTTTTGGCGAGCTTATTGTCCGCCTAGTGAAACGTCGTCGCTAGAAGAATTAGTCATATTACCCTCCCTGTCTATGATAATGGTGTCCTCCTGCGTTGATTGTTCATGAGCCGTCTTTAGTGGCTTATCGATTGATTGTTTGAGTTCTTCGGCGATGTTGGCCACTTCTTCTTTTTGGATGGCGTTACTTGATATGTTTTGGGTCTTATCGGTCACATTATTTGCTGGGGTTGGCGTGCTTGCCGAAGCTGTAAAAGGAATAGGTGGTACAAATGCCCCCGTTGTAGCGGCTGGTGAGATCGTTGCCGCGTCAGGAGCAGCCGGTGGTCCCGAAGCATTAAATGCTGGTGCTGGTGTGCCCCCCGTTGGCGCTACACCACGTTTAGCCAACCAGTCGTCAAGAAATGAGCCCTTGGCCCCTGGTGGTTTTGGCGGTGCACCCGCAACAGATGGACCAGCTGCCGGACGAGCACCAAAACCAGGTGATTGACCAAAGGGACTCGGACTACCGAACGCCGGTTTTGGGTCCTCCTTTGTGGCTAGCCGCGCAAATATCTCCGTTTCAACCTTACCCTTAGGACGTCCGAATTTTGCTGCTGACAATTGTTTAAGCGCCGTGGCAAGTTGCGTATTGGGATTACCCAACGGCGGCAAGGTGGCCATACTGAACGGTTGGGTTGGAACACCTCTTACAAGCGTTCTAACGATGGTATTGAAGTTAGGTATCCTCAGCAGGTCATCGCCACCAAAAAGCGGCTGATAGTACTTTGTGAGAGCATCTACGTCATTCTGGCCCACACGGAAAGAGATGATGGTGCCCATGTTTCCAAACACCGCGTCGCGAATTTCGTCGGATAATTGGGTTGTAAACTGGTTGGCTACGATCAAGTTTAAGTGGTATTTGCGGGCTTCGGACATGATGGTGGCGAATGAATCAGTCGAGAAGTTTTGGAACTCATCAACATAGAGGGCAAAATCTCTACGTTCACTTTCCGGCACATCAGTTCGACTCATTGCCGCTGCCTGGAACTTCATCACAAAGATCATACCGAGCAGTTTTGAGTTGAGTTCGCCGGTACGGCCCTTGCTCAAGTTCACCAGCAAGATTTTTTTGTTGTCCATGATCTCGCGCAAGTTAAATGCTGATTTGGTTTGGCCGATTATATTACGCATCATTTCATTACTAAGAAACGCACCGAACTTACTCACAAACCAACCAAGCACTTCGCTCTTGTGATAGTCAGTTGTGCTAGCCATTTCCTTGTTCCAGAAATCCAGGACTGTTTGGTCGGTTACGTGTTGTAACTTTTGCTTGGCATACTTGGTGTCAGTGAAAACTTTGGGGATATCAATAAAGGTGGAGCCACCAGGGTCGCTCATTAGTGTCAGCGCGGCGTTTCGGAACCAATGCTCATACCGCGGCCCAATGATGCCTTGGTGTTGTGGATCATACAACTTATAGAGCATGTTGATGGCTTCTTGGATGAGAAAATCCTTCTGTTCGGGTGTATGGAATTCGAACAAATTAAGTCCCATGGGATATTCCATATCGGCTGGACTGAAATAAATCACATCCTCGGTTCGCTCCTTTGGCACCATTGCCAGCAGCTTCTCCGCGGTGTCACCATGAGGATCGACAAACGCAAACCCCTCGCCACTCAACATGTCTTGCAAGGCTAGGTTTTCTAAAAACGTTGATTTACCAGTACCAGTTTGTCCAACAACGTACATATGCCGCTGACGGTCCTCCAGCGACAGCCGTATGGGCTTTTTGACACCACGAAATACGTTGTAGCCAAGCAGCAGGCCTTCATCGGGTACATTACGTGGACCGTCAACTTGTTTTGAGGCTTGACGTTCAAGTTGGGAGGTCGGTATGTTGCGTTGGTCAGGGAAATGAAACAACGTCGCTAGTTCAACCGAATTTAGGATGCTCAGGTTATGTTCTGGCGGAAAAAATCGCAATATGTACGCCGTTACAAAGCGTTCTATATCCTTGGCGGGCGTATATTTAAACCCGTTCTTACCAGGCGCATCAAATAAGGCGAAGGTTGAAACCACGTTGCTCAAAATAGCCTGAGCACGTCCTGAAACGTTCGACGAAGCAACTACCCGTATCAATGTCTCGTAGCCTGGATACCGTGTTTTGTCATCAATGGAATCCAGTATTGTTTGGTCGAGGCTGGAGAGTTCCGGCTTATCAGAGCCACCCTTGTCGCCTTTCTCATCAGGAGGCTTAACTGCCGCCACTGCTAGTTGTTTTGCCCATTGTCCAGCAAGTGCTGTACCTTTTTTGTCGTCTTTGCCTTTTCGTTTTTTGCTAGCGATATTTGAAGCAACTTTCCGCCAATCAGGAGCAGCAGGACGCAGCAAAATCTGTATACCCACCCCATCTTCCTTCTCCAAGGTGGACAGAGAGTTGAGCAGCGATTGCATGGCATCGCGTTTCAGGTCTTGGTAGGTTGCTATCGGGAATGCGTAGTGTTCTTTCAGAGTTAGCTCACCACCTATGGTACCGCTAATTTTACCGACCGGACTGAAGATATTGTGTTCGGGTACTTCCTCAATACGCGTAGCTGGATAGGCACTGATGATCGCCTGCTTGACAACTTCGGCTAGTGCGATTGGTACAGCCACATAGAAGTAAACAAATCCTTTGCTCGCCACAATTTCAAATGTAAAGTGACGCTGCCCATAGAATTTGCTCCTCATGCCCTTTTGGAGTGTAGACCCAACAATGTTATACATGATTTGGGCTTTACTGATGTTTTCATCTACCAGATCACGTACATCTCTACCGCCAGCCTCTGTGTCTTCGCTGGGGGGTGGTAAATGTATCATTAGTGGCACCATCTTCAGACCACGTTCGAAGTTCTTCTGCTCTCTAAATACTTTGCGTATCTGTATAAAAACCAGCGGCGAAGCTACGAGAGCCAACGCCAAAAAAGTCAGGAACACAAAAAGAATCGTTGTCATATTACTTCTTGCCCACTTTTAGATCATGATTGTAGCGTTTTTTTAGGTAATCGGCTTTTACCTTGTTAATCTCTTCGTTTTGGAGATGTGGATCGTTCTTTGTCTGTTCTACAATCTGTTTAGCTTTCTCGACCCATTCTTTTTCAATCAAGTCATTATCATCAGCTATAAGAGGTGTGGTGGCCGTGGTGGTAGTCGGCGGAAGAGGCACGGGGCTAGGAGGCTGAACATGTAGCGGTATAGCTGTCTGTGCGGCGACAGGATCGACAAATCCTTGGCTGACCGGTGTAAGTTCAACCGCCTGGCTTGCTTCTTTTTCCTGTGTCGGTAAGGCGTGTACCTCTGGCAATGCCTCGCCGGTTTGTTCGGGAGGTGGATAGACTGGTGGTAGGGATTCAATCCGCTGTTCGTCCATATCGATAAAAGTATAGCAACTTCAGTGTATAACCTAAAGAATTGTTCTATAAGAGATCGGTTCTTGTAAAGTAAAATGCAACCGCTAGGATAAGACTACCGGCCAATAATATATCGCGCCACGATAGCTGACCCAGAGACTGGAGAACAATCACAAAAGTCACAATCAGAGCACACCCCGTAGCAAGGAGCCGTACCCTACGATTTGCATCAGTGCCATATAATTTCAGCAAAAGAATAACCACAAAACTTCGCACACCAGAGAACAAGAGTAAAAATGGCATGAGCAAAAAAGGTAAAGGTAACTGTAGCGGATCTGTAAATACTAGAAAAGCAGCCAGACCAATAACTGACAGAATAAACATATTTCGAGGTAGTAATATTTTTTTACTCATTTATAGGAGGCAGTATACAGGTCTTTGCTGGCCTAGTTAATCCAGTTAACGCCAAAAATGACACTAACTTTCTGTACATAGGATTCTCACACTTTTTCGCAGATAACAGGGTGTAGGTAGTTGTAGCGAAAACTGTTTAGGTTCTGGAGGAGTAGCCATAGCTACGCCGAGAGAAGATAGACAGTTTGCAGCCAGCTACCTGTGGTCTGTTGCTGTGAGAAAGTGTGAGAGTCCTATACATGTGCCTTAACATGGCGCCCAGACGGTAAATGCGCCCTTAAAAATTAAATGTATAGCGCTTACCGTCTGTGGCATTGAGACACCCCATCCGCCAAGGCGGATCGATACCTCAGTTTGACTGACCGCTCTGAACCGCCTTTAGGGCGGAAAGAGCGATAACGGGTAGAGCCCGTGCACAATCCCATTTTTGTTTTCAACTCACACATCAGAATATACTATTTTTAATCATTAGCGTCAAGACTTTTTTGTAGTTATTATTTCAACGTTAAGGTGTTTAGTCTCTTTTTATT
>CAYGDJ010000015.1:0-10060 GCA_964348625.1 uncultured Candidatus Saccharibacteria bacterium
ATCGGTTCGTCGCCGATGTCTTCTATGACTACGTCATCTTTTTTAGGCGCTTTGCTGGGCTTTGGCGTTTGGTCGAATTCACCGCCGCCACTGTCGTTACTGCCACCCCCGGCGTTACCACCGCCGGCGCCGCCCAGGAAGGTTACATCTTGGGCTATCACCTCAACTTTGCTACGCTTTTGGCCGTCCTGTTCCCAGCTACGGTACTGTAAGCGTCCGCTGACTAATGCCGGACGACCCTTGGTCAGATACTGGGCTACGCGCTCGCCTAATGGCCCCCAGGCCACGATGTCTATGAAATCGGTGGCTTCCTTCCACTCACCGTCGCTGCCTTTGTAGCTGCGGTTGAGCGCCAGGCCAAAACTACAAACGTTTTGTCCACTTGGTATTTGCCGAAGTTCCGGGTCCCGAGTCAGGTTGCCCATCAAAATTACTTGGTTAAATGATCGAGCCATGGCTCACCTCCTTGTAGGATCTATGTCCTTTAACGTTATTGTACGAGTACTTTATGCCGTAATCAGCCTTCCGTCAAGACCGAGAGGTGAAATGCTCAATGATCAAGTTTCAATTGTCAATGAATGCGGAAATGCTGGAATGATTCAATGCATTGATCCATTTAAACATTGGCTATTCATTGAACATTGATCTCGTTGAGCATTGAACATTACCTAGTTAGAAGCGACGAATGGCAAGAGGGCGATATGCCGAGCGCGCTTGATGGCGACGGCCAACCGTCGTTGCTCGTGTTCCTTCAGACCAGTTTTCTTGCGGGTTTCGATCTGACCGTATTGGTTGACGTAGCGTTGCAAGGTCTTGAAATCTTTGTAGTCAAAATATGCTACATCGGTGCGGTTTTTGAAAATCTTTGCCATGTTTACTCCTCGTCCTTTTCGGTATCTTTGTCCTCAGATTCGGAGCGCTCACCACGAGCAGCGGCTTTTTTGGCTTTATCGGCCTTAGCAGCTTCTGCCTTAGCGATGGCTTTGAGGTCTGGCTTGGTGATCAAATAACGAACTACCTCGTCAGTTATATTTAGTATTGATTCGACTTTGCCGAGGTTTTCACCTGGTATTGCCACTGTGTAAAACACATATACTGCGTGCTCTTGCTTCTTGATCGGGTACGCCAGCTTGCGCTTACCCCAATTATCCGTGGCTGTGACTTTGCCGCCGTTATCGGTGATGATTTTGGTCACCTTCTCCTCTGCTTTGGAAAGATCAACTTCCAAGTCGGGATGGTACAGTACGGCAATTTCGTATTGGTTCATATAATTTTTTGACCCGCCGAAATTTGCTTACGCAAACTTTTGCGGGCAAGACTCCTTCCTTTGGTTTATCCACCTAAACTGAACTTTCGTGGAAAGTTTTCGGTGGGTTAAGGCTACGCACTCTAAAGTTGGCCGTAACCTGAAGCTGAATTATACAGCTCGGACTATTTTACCTCATCTACCTCTGTTGGTCAACTACCTGGACAGGTAATCGTCTTTGGCATCTGCTTCGGGGAAGTTTTCGTCGTACACTTCATCAGTAGAAGCTGCTGAATTACCACCGAGGACTTCGTCTAGTGACCGTACCAAAACCTCCCGTGGACGGCTGCCATCAGCTGGACCAACGATGCCTTGCTCTTCCATAGTCTCAACCAACCGTGCGGCCCGACCATAGCCGATGCGCAAACGCCGCTGCAACAAACTGGTGCTGGCTTTGCCGGCTTCGATCACTACCCGTACAGCGTCCTTCCACATATCATCATCAGCATCCTGGCCGCCGTAATCAGCGACAATCCCGCCCTTGCCGTTCAGCTGGACTGGCTGGGAGATAATCTCGTCGTCATATTGCGGCGGCCGCTGAGCACGGATGAAATCAGTAACCTTGTGTGTCTCATTATCGTCAATCAAAGCACCCTGGACACGCTTCGGCTTCGGCATGTCGGCCGTTAGTAACAGCATGTCACCCGTGCCAAGGAGTTTTTCGGCACCGATTTGGTCGATGATGGTCCGTGAATCAACTTGACTGGTTGTAGTAAAGGCAATCCGGGCCGGCACATTAGCCTTGATCAGACCGGTAATAACGTCTACCGAAGGACGTTGGGTGGCAAGTACCATGTGAATGCCGACAGCACGGGCCTTTTGGGCGATGCGTACGATCAATGACTCGACGTCGCGAGCCGCCATCATCATCAGGTCAGCCAGCTCATCTATGACCACGACGATATACGGCATGCTCTCTTCTTTTTTCAGGTTGTTGTATTCTACGATATTGCGGCGGTGGACGTCACTCAGGGCTTTGTAACGACGCTCCATCTCTGCTACCGTCCATTTGAGTGCCGAGATGCATTTCTCTGGCTCGGTAATCACTGGGGTGAGCAGGTGTGGGATGTCGTCATACGGCTTTAGTTCGACTTGCTTCGGGTCAACCAAGATCAGTTTGAGTTCAGATGGGCTGTTGCGGTACAACAGGCTGGTCAGTATGGTGTTGATCATGACCGATTTACCAGAGCCGGTCTGACCAGCTACCAGCACATGCGGCATTTTGGCCAAATCACCCACAATCGGCGTACCAGAGATGTCTTTGCCGATCACAAATCCGAGTCGACTGCTTACCTCGCTCCATTCGCGGGATTGTAACAGCGAACTTATCCGCACCGTGGCGGATTTGACGTTCGGTACTTCTATACCTACCAATCGTTTGCCCGGGATCGGCGCCTCCATACGTATGCTAGTTGCAGCCAGGTCAAGTGCCAGATTGTTTTCCAGCGCAGTCATTTTGGTCAGTTTCACCCCTGTTGGTGGCTTCAGAGTAAACTGGGTGACGCGCGGACCGATGTTGGCGCCTTCCATGTCTACATCTATGTTGAAGTTTGCAAATGTTTCGCGGATGGCTTCGGCATTGCCCTCTACATCACCGGCATCGGCTTTGTCTTGTTTTTGGTTGAGCAGATCGACTGATGGAAACTGCCAATTGGGGTCGCTGGCCGCCGTCAAGGCCGCATGGTCTTCGGAGTTTGTTAGCTTCTGGGCGGTGTTTTTGAGCGTAGTCATACGGGCTCGCTCACGTTCAGTATGATGCTCCACCGGCACACCTTCGTTGAGCTTGAACCCGCTATCTGTAGCACGGGACTTCAGCTCAGCCAGATCGGTATCATCGTTCTCCGGCTGTTTGAAGACATCATACAATTTCAGGATAACCTTCGGCGAAATGCCAAATACCAAGAAAAACATCAGAATCGTTAGTACAAAGAATAAAATCGCTGCCGGCATCTTGTCCAGGGCACTGAGCGCAACATTGCCGATCACTCGGCCGACCATACCGCCGTGGCCACCACTGTAAACTGCCGTGGTTTCATCGGCTGTTACAAACCCGACGTGCAGCCAACTGGCCGCAATTGCCAGCAGCGCCAGCAAACTGATGGTCCGATTCAGCGGTACTGTGTGCTCTTCGCTGGTGAATTTCCAAACACCGAATAAGATTAGTGCCAACGGCGTCATATAGGCCGCCCAACCCAGTGCTTCATACGCCCCACCGAACAAATTAACTGGCAGGGGTCCGCCAGTACCAAAGCCGCCAAGCGCCAGGAATAACGCTAGGATAATCAGCAGAATAGCCCCGGCCAGCGGCCAGAAGCTAGAGCGCTCTTTGACTTCTTCGACTTTCTTCTTTCGTGTTTGTTTTTTTCTCTTTGCCATCGGTGTTTTGATTATATCATCTACTTCAGGGAACGCGTAGGTTGGTAATGTAGTATCAGCTCATTAATTATCCGTTGGTCAAGCCTTTGTTTTTCGATGTCTACAATATGCAAGGTCATAACATCAGTATTGTAGCAGAAATTACTACACTTGTCAAACTGAATTACGTGCTACCTCTCTGATACTGGGCGTTTTTCCTTGGAAATCAATGACGCCCAATACACTCATCATCTCCTGATAGACTGCTTGATTAAACTCCTGGTTCTCGATCTCATTCAATTGCGCATCTATAGTTGGGTCTAGACCGTCTACGGCATGCTTTTGTTGGCGGAACCGTTCACGATGTTGTGGCACCGCATTAGCTAGCAAAGTGATGAAGGCCATTTCACCAGTCAGTAATTTGCTGGGACGCAACTCTTCCCGGTAGTAGAACGTTCCGGTGGGTAACGAAGGATGTGTGGGAATGCTAAGCGTCCGGATTCTTTTCATGCCGTTGTCTTCTTCTATCGGGGCTGGGGTTGTAATTACTAGTTCGTTGTACTCGTCTTTCAGGCCGCGCTTCGTACCGAAAATGCTAACAATACCGCCGTTGATTAACTTCACTACTTTTCCCTCCTCGGGCGTGTAGGTAGCAGTACGTTCCACAAACTGTCCGTCACTGTGAACATCAGCAACTAACACAGGCTGGTACAGCTCGACTATCCTACTGTTGAGCGATGCGAGCTGGCTGGGAGTAACTGGTTCGCGACCGGGTTCGTGATTAATTGCCATGGTTTAGATTCTTAATCCTGTAATTATATTATAACAAAACACTTGTGCTTTGTCAATGTTGACGAACCGGCTAGTCTGTTCGGGCGTCTTGGCCAAGCAGTTTGGCGCGCATCTCGGCGAAACGCTTCTGCTGTTGTAGGGCAATCTCCTCGTCTGACGACGGTTGCTTATTGGTAGCCTGGACAGTCTTGGCTTCTACTTTGCCACCGATGACATTTACAACTGGAATTACGATCGGGGAACGCTGGGTATGTTCGTACAGGAAGTGCATGACGTGTTCTTTGATCTCCTGTTTGAAGCGATCCAGGTCAACACGCTTGAAGCGCTGGCCGACGGCTCGCCTTAGCTCAGTACGGAAGACGTTCATTAGCTCCTCGCTATCCCGCATATAGATGAAACCGCGCGATATGATGTCTGGACTGGTAAGCAACTGTCCGGACTTCTTGTCCACTGTCAGGATGACTGCAACCAAACCTTCCTCAGCCAACAACACGCGGTCTTTAACCACCACATTGCTAACCAGTGCCCCTGTTTGGTCTATTAACAACGTGCCGGTTGGAACATTACCGGTCTTTTCCATAGTGTCCGGTGTAAATTCAAACACTTCACCATTGTCTATGAAACTCATGTTTTTGCGCGGAAAACCACGTTTGATGGCCTCGTCGTTGTGATAGCGTTGGGCACGAAAGGCACCGTAGATCGGGATCAGGAACTTTGGTCGGACAAATTCGATCATATCCATGTATTCGTCCAGTGAACAGTGGCCAGAAACGTGCAGAGGCCCGCAACCATCGACTTCGTGAGTAGCATGACGATAGACGTGCACGCCCATTTTCATGAGATCATCTACCATGTCTCCGATTAGTTTATCGTTGCCGCTCTCGGGGATTGGCGTGCTAGACAGAATGACGGTGTCTTGTTCCTTTAACTTGATGTGTTTGTGGTCGCCCACGGCCATGCGCTGTAATGCTGAGCTTGGCTCGCCCTGAGACCCGGTACAAATTACCACAATTTCTTCATCCTTCATGTTCGGCACACTGGCAATCGGCACGAATGTGCCTTTGGGAATCCGAATCATGCCGTGCTTCACGGCGACTTCCAGAGTACTCATCATGCTGCGGCCGTCCATGGCAATTTTGCGGCCATGAGCCGTTGCGGCGTTCACTAACATCTGGATACGGTTGATGTTGCTAGAGAAACAGGCTACAAAAACTCGTCCCGGAGCACGTTCAAAAAGATCAACAAAAGTAGTTTCGATGGTGCTCTCTGACGGTGTTCGACCAGGTCGTTCGGCAGACAAACATTCGTTCAGCAGTACCAGTACGCCTTCGTCACCGAGCTGTTTTAGTCGGTCAACGTCACTACGTTCATGATCCAGTGGGTTGGGGTCGAGGCGATAGTCGCCTGTACAGACAATCCGGCCAACTGGTGTGTCGATCACTACCACCGTAGACCCAGGGATGGAGTGTGTGATACGCACTAATTCTACGAAAAACGGTCCGACTTTAAGGCGTTCGTGGGTTACTTCGTTCATGGTAACTGTCTTTAACTCAAAGCCCTCTGGGTACTGTTGACCGAAGTTTTCGAAGTGCTTTTCTACCATACCGATGGTGAACTTCGAGCCGTAAATCGGCGCTGGTAGTGTCGGTACAATGTGCGGCAAACCGCCGATGTGGTCCAGATGACCATGCGTAATGACGTAACCACGCAATTTGTGCTTGATCGATTCCAGGTATGCCGGATCGGCAATTCCATAGTTGATTCCGGGTAGATCAACACCGAGGTCGTTTCCGCAGTCCACCACGATCGCATCATTCATGTATTCAATGATGATCATATTTTTGGAGCCACCTTGGTCCATGCCACCCAAGCCGATGATCTTCAACCGTGGGTTATCATCTATGACGTTAGCTCGAGGACGTGCCGATGGCTGGATACTGGATGCATCAGCGTACTGACTAAGCAAGCGGTTGGCATCGTCATGATTGCGACGCTGTGCACGAATGGCCGCACCACGGCTGGAACTTAATCCATTAACGGGCTTGGTCTTGGTTGGTCGACCATTTTGATTTCTAGATGGTCGCCGATCCTGCCGGCCGGATGGGCGGGTTTGATCAGAATTTTTAGGTTGGTTATTTTTATCCATATTATTCCTTTTTACTTAAAAATATTGTTTAAATTTTTTCTAAAATTAGTGGGATGCTCATAAAATCATCTACGAGAGTTTGGCGCATTGCGCCGTTATATAGGGCCGCAGCCGGATGAAACAACGGCAGGAAAACCCGTCCGCTGTACCGCTTTGGTTGGCCATGAACCGCACTGATCTTGAGGCCAGGGAGCAAGCTGTCCATGCTATGCCGTCCCAGCGTCACGATTAGTTTTGGCTTGATGATGTCAAGTTGCTTCTTCAGATATGGTAGGAAGGCTGATTTCTCCTCTGGCAACGGGTCGCGGTTGTTCGGCGGACGGTATTTGACGATGTTGGTTATGTAGACATCCTGGCGCTTGAGGTTGATCAGAGCCAACATCTCGTCTAGGAATTTGCCGGCAGCTCCGACGAATGGCTTGCCTTGCTCGTCCTCGTTTTTGCCTGGTGCTTCACCGATGAACACGATGTCCGCATCCGGATTGCCATCGCTGAACACCAGCTGTGTGGCTTGACGAGCCAAGTCCTCACATACGTTGTCTGCCAGGATCTGGTCTTTCAGTTTGTCTAGTTGGTCTTGTTTACTTCTTGACATAGTTTTTTATGACGCGGATATACGCTTGGGCAAAGCCTATGAAGAATATGATAGCCAAACCGTACTGCCAGTACGATCCTGAATCAATTGCTAACGAAGCCAGTACATAAGCCAGTACCAGCTCCACCGTACCGCTGACCAGTAGGCCGGCTTTGGTCTGCTTCCACTGTAGAAAATCCTTTACGACTTTGGTCATTTCTTCTCCATCTCCCGTTTGGCCTGCCTCATACTGAGGTTTAGGCGGCCTTTTTCATCTACGGCGACGAGTTTGACGTTAACACGGTCACCCTCCTTGACAACATCACTCGGTTTGTTGACCCGTTCCTCGCTCATTTCGCTGACGTGCACCAAGCCGTCCTTGCCGGGCATAATTTGCACAAAAACGCCAAAGTCCATAACGCTTACAACTGGTGCATTTTCGTAAATTTTGCCGACTTCTGGTTCAGCAGTCAGTGCGGTAATGAACTGGCGGGCGGCGTCGATTGATTTCTTGTCCGGGCTGGCTAGGAAGATTGTGCCATCGTCTTTGATGTCGATCTCGGCACCAGTTTCGGCGATGATTTTGTTGATGGTCTCGCCGCCCTTGCCGATCACTTCACGAATTTTCTCGGGATTGATCTGCATTGACTCAACACGTGGCGCGTATGGACTCATCTCTGCTTTGGGCTCTGCTATGACGCTCAGCATGTGCTCCAGGATGTGCGCCCGGCCATCGAAGCCCTGTACCAGGGCTTGTTTCAGGATCTTGACCGGCAGGCCGTGAACTTTCATGTCCATTTGCAACGCTGTGATACCTTTTGCGGTTCCGGTGACCTTGAAGTCCATGTCTCCGGCGAAATCTTCGGCGTCAGCAATGTCGCTGAGGATATAAGGCTTGTCACCGTCCATCATCAGTCCCATGGCGATGCCGCTAACTGGGGCTTTGAGTGGCACACCAGCATCCATCAGCGCCAGGCAGCTGGAACAGGTCGCAGCCATGCTGGTGCTACCATTTTGGCTCATTATCTCGGTCACTGAACGGATAGCGTATGGAAATTCAGCTTCAGATGGCAAGACAGCTGCCAGAGCACGTTCTGCCAAGTAGCCGTGGCCGATTTCTCGGCGACCAGGACTACCAAGACGGCGAACTTCACCGACAGTGTAGCCGGGAGCGTTGTAGTGGTGTAGGTATCGACGTTCACCCTCCCTCTCCATAGTGTCAACGATCTGGGCGTAGGACATTGGAGCCAGTGTGACGATGTTCAAAGCCTGGGTCATGCCACGGCTGAACAAACTGGAACCGTGCGCCCGCGGCAGTAGCCCGATTTCGCTGGAAAGCGGTCTGATCTCTGTCAGTTTGCGACCATCTGGTCGGATATTGTCCTCGATGATGCCCTTGCGGACGTCTTTGTGCATAGCCATGGTGAAAGCTTCGTCGTATTCATCGCGCAAACTTGCGTAGTCTTCACCGATTTTTTCTTGGAAATATTCGTGCAGTTTCCAACGTAGTTCGTTGACAAGGTCGTTGCGCTCGGGGTATGGCGCTCGCAAGCCTTCGCCGAGTTTGCCCTCGACCCATTTGTCGATTTCTGTCTGGACATCACTTTTTGGCAGGACCAATTCGTATTCAAGCTTCTTCACGCCGACCTTTTCTACCAGTTGTTGTTGCAGAACTATGGCCGGTTGGATGGCTGCCTGGGCAAATTCCAAGGCGTCAGCTATTTCGTCCTCAGTGACTTCACTCGCACCGGCCTCTACCATCATGATACCGTCTTTGGTACCAGCAACAACGAGGTCGAGTTTGCCATCTTCTAGTTCGGAGGCTGGCAGGAAGGCTTGGTATTTACCGTCTTTGATGCCCACGCGTACGCCGGCAACCGGACCGTCAAACGGCGCGCCGGTCAAGCTGAAAGCGGCACTCATGGCGATCATGGCGATCATGTCCGGTCGGAAGCTGGGATCCATACTCAGCACGGTAGCGACGCCCTGGACTTCTTGGCGGTAGCCCTTTGGCCACAGTGGCCGGATAGGCCGATCGATCAACCGACCGATCAGGATGGCGTCATCTGATGGCCGGCCTTCGCGTTTGATGAACCGACTGCCGCTGATTTTGCCAGCCGCATACATTTTTTCTTCATAATCAATAGATAGCGGGAAGTAATCCATTCCGCTTATTGTGCGCTCAGAGACCATGGCCGTACCGAGCACCACAGTATCGCCGTAGCGCGCGATCACGCTGGCGCTGGTGCGGAAGCCAACCCGGCCTACTTCCAGTGACAACTTACGGCCACAGAAGTCCGTTTCTACCTTGATAATGTCTTTGCCTAAGGGATTCTTAGTTCCCATATGTCTCCTTCTGTTCGAGTGCAAGATTCAAGTTTCCTAAGGTTTTAGGAGACCTGTGTCCTACCTCGAACCACTTTTTAATTAGCAATTACCTATTGGCAATGAGCGATGCATTAGCCATTGGCGATTAGCATTTATTTCATTGCTAATTGCGAATCGATAATTCATGGCAAATCGAAAATTGCTAATTGTTAATATTATCTGCGGATGCCGAGTTTTTTAATCAGTGTTAAATATGCCTTGCTGTCCTGTTCGGCCAGGTATTTGAGCAACCGCTTGCGCTTACCAACGGCCTGCAACAGCCCACGGCGGGCCATGAAATCATGTTTGTTCTGCTTCAGGTGCTCGGTCAGCTCGCGGACACGCTCGGTTAATATACCAACCTGGACTTCTGGTGAACCAGTGTCTTGCTTGTCTCTGGCTAACTCAGCAACAATTTTGCTCTTCTTCTCTGTGGTGATCATGTAACTCCTTGAGGTCTTAAATTAGAGATTTGTGATAGCGTTGGCGCTATAGTAGCACACTTGCCTCTGTTAGGCAA
>CAYGDJ010000016.1:0-9327 GCA_964348625.1 uncultured Candidatus Saccharibacteria bacterium
GCCACCCTTACCAAAAACAAGATCATTGCGGTATGTGCCACGCCAACGACACTTGCTAGCAAGCGCTATGCCGAGCTGAAACGCCAATATGCTGGTGGTATCAAAGTGCTGGAGCCAGATTGCAGCGACTGGGCGTACATGATCGAACACGCCTCTTTGGATCACCAAAAAATTACTGAGCGTATCAACGAAGTGGTGGCGGCTGGAGCCGACGTGATCGTGTTGGCCTGCACGCATTACCACTGGATAGAAGCAGATATCAAAAAGTTAGCAGGTGAGCGAGCCAGTGTTATTCAACCTGAAACAGCGATAATCCGGCAGCTCAAACGAGTTCTAATGCAACTTGCTTGAACTGCTCTCCGCGGTCTTTGTAGTTCTGGAACGAGCCAAAGCTGGCGCAGGCTGTTGATAGCAGCAATACGTCGCCTGGTTTGGCCGCCTGCCGGGCGGTATCGATGATCTGAGCCATTGTTGAGCCACCCTCTACGGTGTTGGTGTAGCCAATGTGTTCCAGGGCTTTTTTGATCTTTGGCCCCATCTCGCCTATCAAGACTACCTTTCGGACGTTGCCGGCCTTGACGGTTTCTGCCAGTTTGTCATAGGACGATCCTTTGTCCGATCCGCCGAGGATCACCACCTTTGGCTCGTCAAAAGCTTCGATCGCCACCATGGCTGTTTCTGGGGTTGTGCCGAACGAGTCGTCGTAGTATTTGACTTGGTCCAGCTCGCGGACGAATTCCAGCCGGTGTTCCAAGCCGGTGAAGCTGGTCAGCACAGACCGCAAGGCCGTCACATCCTGGCTGATTTGCCAGATTGCAGTGACGGCAGCGCAGACGTTTTGCCAGTTGTGAGCACCCAGCAATTTCAATTCATCGGTGCTGCAAATACTTATGTCCTCGATCACCACGTCGTCATTCTCGATGATTGCGCCGGGCGGGGCGAAGTAGGGGATTTGTCGACCCATGGACGCATCGGCGACACTCAGGGAATTCTCACTCTTGGCATAATAAATCGCTATGTCAGACTCGTCCTGGTTGATAAATAACTGCTGCTTGGCAGCGATGTATTCATCAATGTCTTCGTGCCAGTCCATATGCTCTGGCTCGATCATCAGACAGACGGCGATGTGCGGTGAATGCTTCAGGTCAATCAATTGGAAGTTTGCTAGTTCCAATACCACCCAGTCGTCCGGTTTGATGCCGGATTTCAGCATTTCCAACGGCGGTGTGCCGATGTTGCCGCCCAGGTGCACGGTGTGGCCAGCCGCCTTCAGCATTTTTGCTATCAATGTGCTGGTTGTACCTTTGCCCTTGGTTCCGGTTACGCCGATGATATTTTTGGTTGGGCAAACTTCGAAGAACTCATTGGTAACAGTAGTCACCCTGTCCAATATATCCAGGTGATCTGGGTTAGCGGCCAGAATATCACGCGGATGGATGATGGGTGAGCGGACAATCAGGTCAAATTCATGCAGGTTTTTCAGATGATCTGGTCCCAATCTTATTTTTGGACCTTTCGGGGTGGCCAGTTTTTGATCCTGATCACAAACGGTCAGCTCGTTGCCAGCGCGGTTCCAATAATCAAAAGCCGCTTTCCCCTGCAAACCAAAACCCAAAATAGCAATCTTCATACCCTATATCTTACCCCATCCCATTATGCGGGAGGTCCGATCTCCCGCAGGTCTCTGGTAGGGTTTTGCTTGGCGATTCCCCCATACCCACTGTATACTTGCGGGAGATCGGACCTCCCGCATGCCAAGCAGAAATACAGTTAGAGAATTTGCGCCAGATAGTTACTACCATGTCTATAACCGTGGTGTTGAAAAACGCCATATTTTTTTAGACGAGCAGGATTATCGGGTTTTTATAGGGCTACTTAAACGGTATCTAAGCCACGATGTTCATCGTAAACCCGACAGACACCTTAAGAGAAACGTATCACAGCACGTTTCACTTCTAGCTTATTGCCTGATGCCAAACCATTATCACCTACTTTTATATCAAACCAGTGAGGACGGAGTAACGCAATTAATGCGACGAGTCATAACTGGTTACGTCATGTATTTTAATGATCGCTATCAGCGCGTCGGTGCATTATTCCAGAGCAAATACAAGGCTTCGCATATCAACGCGGATGCCTATTTGCACCATATATCACGCTACATTCATCAAAACCCCGACAAATACGAGACTTGGTCAGCGTCGAGCCTGCCATATTACTTGAACAAGAAGAAAACACCAACTTGGCTGAATACCGCCCCTGTTCTTGAACTGTTCCAGAACGATGCCAAAGTTTACCATGAATTCCTAAAGGAATACGAAGAGAACAGGCAGGAGCTAGCTGAACTTAAATGGCAATTAGCCAACGATTTGGAATAGTGCGGGAGATCGGACCTCCCGCAAGTTAGGGGATGGATAGTTCTTTTTTGACCATCTCGGCGACTTGGCGGGGCGTCATCTCTGCCTTGACTATAAAGCGTCTGATACCCATGGATTTGATCGATTCGGGCGCTTCTTGTTCTCCCATGTTTGTCAGGATGATGACTTTGATGTTTTTGCCCCACGCGGTAGCACGCAGTTTGGCGAGCATCTCGGCACCGGACATTTCTGGCATCATCAGATCAAGCAGGATGATGTCCGGCTTCATTTTCTCGGTCAGTTCCAGCCCGAGTTTGCCATTCTCAGCCGTCTCGACCGTGAAGCCCTCTGCCTCGAATTTGATACGGTACATCTGTGAGATGGCTCGGTCGTCTTCTATGATGGCGATTTTTGGCATAACGGTTACAGGCATGTTTAGGCCGCCTTTGCAGTGGCTGGTGCTTCCAGGATCTCTCTGATGATGTCGCCAACTTGATTCAGCGTATGGTTGGCTTTGATCAGGTAACGTTCATAATGGTATTTTTTCAGTTGTTCAGACGGTCCTGATTCGCCTACATTGGTCATAATGATGACTTTGGTATCTTTGCCCCAATCACTTTCACGCATTCGTTGCAGGATCTCTCCACCGCTGACCTTTGGTAGCATCAGATCCAGCAGAACCATGTCTGGGTCTTGTTCTTTGATAGTGTTCAGCCCGGTGGCGCCATCGTAGGCCACGATGCATTCGTGACCATCAAGCTCCAATTTGAGCTTGTACATATCCGCCAGAGTAATGTCATCTTCGACTAGTACGATCTTCTTCATATACCACATTATAGTATGGAATGGCGTATCATAACACAATCACTTTGCGTTTGTGGTGGGTGTGTTGAGGATTTCGTTGACGATGTCCAGGACTTGGCTGGGCGTATGGTGGGCTTTGACTATGTAGCGGTCGATGTTGAGCAGCCGCAGCGCGTGCGGGGCCTCGTCCCTGCTGATATTGGTCAGCACGACCACTCTGATGCTATGTCCCCAATCAGTTGCGCGGATGTGTTGCAGCATCTCATCACCGGACATGACCGGCATACGCAGGTCTAACAGGATCATATCGGGCAGGAATTCCTCGATCACGGTCAGTCCCTGTTTGCCGTCCTCGGCCACACGCACATTTAAACCGCTGCTCTCTAGCTTTAATTTGTACATATTACGGATGGCCGGGTCGTCTTCGACGACTACGATTTTTTTGTGCATTGGTGTGAGTTTGCGAATTGTTGTTATTTGGATCGCTAGTAGAATTTTAACAGAAGTCTTGTAAATTCTAACCGCTTCTGGTATATATGCAGGTGTACATTAGTAGCTTAAATGACGTCGCAGACAAAAATCTTGTCCAGCGGCGTCATTTTATTTTTGACAAAGTACAAAGTTTATGCTATGACAACAAAAGCCCAACAGATATACAAAAAACACACAACCAATGCCTTAGATTTCAGAATTCCAGCAATAGAAAATTCATTTATTCCAGAGCGTCTTGAAAATTTTGTTAAGGCCATTAAAACTCATCGGTATGTCACGCCGTTTATGGTGACGGATCTAGAAGCTATAACGACGCAATGCAAGCTATTTCGTCATGCATTGCCGGATATTAAAATGTATTACGCAGTTAAGTGTTTTAACGATAAAGAAGTTATCAGGCACATGGATATGCTCGTAGATGGATTTGACATTTCTTCTGTTGCGGAAATAAAGCTATTAAGATCAATTGATATTTCGCCTGATCGAATAGTCTTTAGTAATCCGGTTAAAAGTGAACAGAGCCTAGCACAGGCATCAGTTCTAGGTGTAAGAAGATTTGCGTATCAATCAACCAACGAGCTCATTAAAATTAAAAAACACTGTAAAGATGCACAAGTATATCTACGTATAAAGGTTGCAGATTCCACGAGCGCAATCAGCTTTTCTTCAAAATTTGGCTGTGAGCCAGAAGAAGCAGTCAAGCTGCTGGTTTCTGCTAAAAAATTGGGTCTAAAGCCCATAGGAATAACTTTTCATGTAGGTTCTCAAGCAACCGTTAGTGAAGTGTGGGACAAGGCGATACGCCGTTGTCTCGGTATTATACAAGAACTGAAGAAATACGATATTGAACTCGAGCTTCTAAATCTAGGAGGTGGGTTCCCAGTTCGTTATTCCGATGAAGATCCTACTATTGATGAAGTGGGAAAAGTTATAAACGGTGCAATAACGAAGAATTTACCTGCTAAACACACACTTCAACTCATGGCAGAGCCAGGGCGTTTTTTGGTAGCTGATTCATCGGTTATAGTCACGACAATTATTGGTGTAGAAGAAAGGGCTGGCGTACCTTGGCTTTTCTTAGATGTCGGCTCCTTCCAAGCCTTCATTGAAATATTTGAATTTGGGAATTTTCCATATCCAGTACATTCACTAGATCACCTAACCGGCAAATTACCCGTTACGACAACCCAACATTATGTATTAACTGGCCCTTCTTGTGATTCCTATGACACGATGAGTTTTAATGTCGAGCTGCCAACAGATTTAGCGATAGGAAATAAGCTTATCATCGATATGTGTGGTGCCTATACTATAGTTTATGGCAGTAACTTTAATGGCTTTAAGGTCCCAAGCCGCAAATATATAAAGAATATATTAAGCAAACACAAGTAAGCTATACTAAATTTAATAATGACACAAATTCTTACACCCCCTGGCCAGAGCCAAGAACAAACCAATAAAACTCAAAGAGACGCGTCGGTTGAGGCTATGTTTCCGGAGGAGGCGATAAGTAACCTAACGGTTGACTTTCTAGAGCGTGGAACGGATATCAACCTCAAGGAACGAGCACTTGCAGAAGGCAAAAAATACGTTATCAGTACGATCCCTGCGTCAAGCAAATATGCAGACATTGGCCGTAGTGTGGAGACTCGTGTTTTTTCAACCCGCTTCAAAAGAAGCCCATACGAAGTTGTTGAGGAGTATAAGAAATACGATAGGGTGAGCACATTTTTAGTGGTGACGGATGTGAGTACTGAAGAACCCATGCCCGCAGGCGTTATTCGAATTATTGAGCCAAATACCGAACAAGGATTAAAAAGCATTACCGATTTGGTAGATGACGTTCCAAAAAATCCCTGGATTGATGAAATCAAAAGACTACATTTTAAGGATGATGAAGAATATAGCCCTGATATGGCTTGGGAAAGGCTTGGGAAAAGTGCGGGGGTTATTTTAAATCCGAATGAATCACACGATGTGGCAACCATCTCAGTGGTGCCACAATATCGTCGAATGGGTAAAACACTGGATAGTGTGAGTGTTGCACTTTATCATACTTGTCTTCGCTATGCTTTGGGAAACAATATAAAGAATCTTGTTTCAATTCAAGACCTCAAACCATTTGGTTTACTACAGGGATTTGGAGATCCATTTGAGCTCTTTCCAGGCTTGAAGCCACATCCATACGGTGGTCCATATGATACTATCCCAGCTTTTTGTGTACTAGTACGTGGTATGCAAAATATTCGTGACAAGGACGAGTCTGTGGGGCGCATTTTTATTGACGGTCAGCTATTGGGAGAAGAGTTCTTGTTACTCGAGGAAACGCTCCCTGATCAGTATTCAAATGCTGCTGTGAACTTGCCGGCCATAGATTAACCTGGGTTTACGAAGATCTCTTATGACTGTACTATTTGGTTATGCTTGATCTCGTAGCATTGCTACTAGTCGTCTTTGTTAACGCCGCCCTTGCATTATTAGTATTGTCAAGAAATACAAAAAACATAGTCAATCGTCTTTATAGCTTATTAGCACTTGCGGTTATTGCATGGTCGTCTTTTAACTACTTTTCGAACCATGTAAAAACATATCAAGTGCAGTTGATAATCAACCGGCTTGCGTTTACATCAGGCTTCGTTCTGTTAATTGTTGTTTGGTTCTTTTCGCTATATTTTCCAAAAAGACTACAAAATAATAGAAAACAGAAGAAATTGGTTTTGTTATGCGCACCTATTATCCTGGTCCTTACCATGACAAATCTTGTTATTGAGAAAGTTACATATAGGCCTGAACGCGATCTGACAGAAATCATCCCCGGATCTTTATATGCTATCTATATTGCTGGAGTAATTTTCCTAGCGGTGTTTCTTGTCGGTAATTTATATACGGCACGCAAAACCTCTAAGACGTTCACGATGAGGCAGCAGGTTGTTTTTGTAGGAGCGGGTATTTTGCTAACGTTTCTATGGATTCTGTTGTCCAGTGCTGTGCTCCCAGCGATAACAAATAACTGGGGTATATCAAAACTCGGCACATTAGGGTCTCTCTCTTTAGTTGGGCTAACTGCTTATGCGGTTGTTAAGCATAAGCTTTTTGACATTAAACTTATCGTTGCGCGTTCTTTGGCCTACATATTTACTCTATCTTCCCTGGTGGTTACTCTTTCCGTTTTTGGCTACCTCTTAACAGTGCGGATCTTTGCGGCCAGTGAAAACCAAACATTGCGGTTTATTGTTACGACAGCGCTACTCATTGTTGCTTCGCTTACTTTTGAGCCAATCAAACAGTTCTTTAATCGCATCACAAACAAGATATTTTATCGGGATGCATATGATGCACAAGCTTTATTTGATGAGTTTAATAAAGCTCTAGTTTCTGAAATACGTTTAGAGAAGCTGCTGAAGAAAGTATCAACGGTTATTCAGACCTACTTAAAAGCAGAGTACGTGGTTGTTGATGTCCAAAAAACTACTGATGCCAAGCGCTACGTTGGAGGAACAGTTAATAAAAAATACGATGAAGAGGATCTACAAAAACTAATCGCTGTTAGCCCATCGTTACCATTTGTAGTTATCGCAATTGATTATCTAGACGAAGAGTACGCTGATCTCAAAACCCTTTTCAATAAAAACGAAGTGGCCATGGTTGTACGACTAGTTAATGCATCTTCAAACGGCGACCCAGATGTCGGGTATATTATTTTAGGTCAGAAAAAGAGCGGGAATATCTATAACAAACAAGATATTGCTATCATGGAGATCCTGGCGAATGAGCTACTTCTGGCTATACAGAATGCTCTGCAGTTCGAAGAGATTGAGCAGTTCAACATTACCCTGCAACAGAGAGTTGATGATGCGACTCGCAAGCTGAGGCAAACCAACGAGAAACTGAAGCAGCTGGACGAGAACAAGGACGAGTTCATCAGCATGGCCTCGCACCAGTTGCGTACGCCGTTAACGGCGGTTAAGGGATATCTGAGCATGGTGCTGGAGGGTGATTCGGGCAAGATTACTAATAGTCAGCAAAAACTGCTGGATCAGGCGTTCGTAAGCTCACAGCGCATGGTTTACCTCATCGCTGACCTGTTGAACGTGTCGCGGCTGAAGACTGGCAAATTCATCATCGAAGCCGTACCGACCAACTTAGCCGAGATCGTGCAAGGAGAGATGGAGCAGCTCACAGAAACCGCCACGGCGCGGAATTTGGAACTGACTTATGACATGCCCGATGATTTCCCGATGCTGATGTTGGACGAGATCAAGACCCGCCAGGTTGTCATGAACTTCATCGACAACGCTATCTACTACACCCTGTCCGGCGGGCATATCCGAGTGGTCGTGGAGGACAAGGGCAAGACGGTAGAATTCCGGGTAGAGGACGACGGTCTGGGCGTGCCGAAGAGCGAGCAACATCACTTATTCACGAAGTTTTATAGGGCCGGCAACGCCAAAAAGGCTAGGCCGGACGGCACCGGCCTGGGGCTGTTCATGGCCAAGAAAGTCGTGGTAGCCCAGGGCGGCGCCATTATATTCCACAGCGTCGAAGGAAAAGGATCGACATTCGGCTTCAGCTTTGCCAAATCCAAGCTGCAGCCACGATCCAGGGTTTAGGTGGTATAATATGACTATGGTTACCCAAGATTTGCAGCTACCAATTGACCTGGAAACACTTAGGTCTGTTCTGAAAAAACATGGCGTGGTACACGCCAGTGTTTTTGGTTCATATGCCCGCGGAGAGGCCGGTGCGGATAGCGATCTGGATTTGCTAGTAGAACTGGCTGAAGGTAGAACGTACCTTGATCTGGGCGGTTTAAATTACGAACTTGAAAACCGTTTTTCTATCAAATCAGACATTGCAACCAAACTTCACCCCCATTTTGAACCCTACATAACGCCCGAGCTGGTGCCTGTTTTATAAATGAAAACCCCTAGGCCCAATCTCAATTTTATCCTAGATACCCTGACGGTTATAACTGACAACACCCCTTCGGACAAAGCCGTGTTTATGGCCGATCCAAATGCTCAAGACGCCACATTGATGCGACTGCAGGATATCGGAGAACAGTTGGTTCGTATTCGAGATATATTTCCGGATTTTTACGAACAACACCACAATGATGAATGGCACAAGATTATCGGCTTGCGCAATATAATTGCCCATGGTTACAGGGAAGTTGATTTTGAAATTATCTGGAATATTATCGAACATCGCCTGGACACTTTTAGCAGACAAATTGTAGAACTAACTAAGTAAATGGGAAGACAAAGGATTTACATTTGGCCTCAGCGGGTTATGTGCTTGTGGTTATAGGAAAAACGTTATGTTAGATATTGACAATTGTAAGGGATTGTGGTAGTATTCACTAGTCCTCGAATAGGGGTGGATATGGTGAGCCAGACAGCTTATGCTGACCTGTCGAACCACTAGAGGTGGAAAATTATTCGAAACTTCTAAGACTCCGAGTTCAGGGGTACATTAACAAATCGAATCATTGTAATACATCTATGCTTTATGTGCCGGTCAGCCTGCTTTCTGGCAGAGCCAGAAACTCTGCTGACCTCTTGGTATCATGCGCGATTTTCCGCTCCGGTACTCACTTCACCGTACTATTTGTACGGCTCGTTCCGTTCCTCGCGGAGAAATCGCACCTGATACTCAAGCACAAAAGCCTAGA
>CAYGDJ010000017.1:0-8919 GCA_964348625.1 uncultured Candidatus Saccharibacteria bacterium
GAAGAAGGTGGCCGCCACACGCCATTCTTCAAGGGCTACAAGCCACAGTTTTACTTCCGCACCACGGATGTAACCGGTGAAGTTGAACTACCAGCTGACAAAGAAATGGTCATGCCTGGTGATACCGTAACTTTCAAGGTTAAGCTGCTCGCCCCTATCGCCATGGAACAGAGTCTACGCTTTGCTATCCGCGAAGGTGGCCGAACTGTTGGTGCCGGTGTGGTAACAAAAATTAACAAATAATTTTTGTAGTCGACAGCCGACAGTTTACAGTTGACAGTAAAGTGCTCGGCTGTTATCTCCATACTATCCACCTGAAAATGACCGTGAAGCTGCTTGATTGCAAAACTATATTTATCAATATGGTTTATAATCATAAGTATGGAAATGGACCTGGAGCAAGTACGGCAAAGAATTGTAAATGCGGCGCCTGAGCGCTGCCGGCCTTGTCACAGAGTACAACTTGATGCTCTATGGATGTCTAGAAGAATCATCGATAACGAAATTACAATTGAAGAAGTAACTCAAAATTTACAATCGAATCTGAAACAAAACTGCCAATACGGCATGACCGAGCCTCAAGGTTGTTTTGGAAGCGGCCAGTGCAGCTATGGAGTCCTCTGCCACTACCCCGATCGTAATATATCGTGGTTGGCTCAAAACGAAGCCTAAAGCCAGAGGCATTTTTATGTTAAAATTCTGCTATGAGTTTGACAGCAAATGATCTTCGGGAAATTAGAAATACTGTAAGATCTGAGGTTCAGGCTGCCTTTGAACAGGTAGGCCGTAAAGTAGTAAGGGAAGAAGTGAGGGGCTACTTTAATACCGAGGGACGACAACTGATCAAAGAAGAAATCAAAGCCCTGGATAACGATGTTAAAGAAATCTATAGTATGCTGTCGACATTACAGCGATCGGTTTTTACGGATAAACAATTCTCGAGACTGAGTCTCGAGCAAAAATTGATGACAATTCATGCAGAAACCTTAGCAGTTGCGAAACAAGCTGGTATAACCTTGTCTAGTTCTTAGTTTTGTTTTAGAATACGTTAGTAAATTAATCGTGATGAATAAAAGTCATTGCAGGTGTTCTCAATAACTCTGCGGGGATGTTACATCACAATGCAGTGAACCGAGAACCGTGAACCGAGAACATTTGAAACCAACCCGTTCACTGTTCACCGTTCACTGATCACTGAAGCGACTGAAAGGAGCACCCATGGCTGAAGCCAAAAAAACCACTGACAAAACACCCGCAAAGGCAGGTGAAGGCAGCAAACAACGTATTCGTATTCGTCTAAAAGCATACGATCACAAAGTAATTGACCAATCTGCCAAGCAGATTATAGACACGGCTATCCGAACCGGAGCCAACGTGGCTGGACCGATCCCACTGCCTACCCAGAAAACACTCTACACGGTTATCAAGAGCCCGCACGTCTACAAAAAGGGCCGTGAACAGTTCGAAATGCGTGTCCACAAGCGTCTGATCGATGTCTTTGACCCAACGCCAAAAACCATTGACAGTCTCATGAACCTGAGCCTCCCAGCCGGCTGCGACGCTGAAATCAAGATGTAACAAGACAACTTGTAGGCTGCAAACCGTGGTCTGTTGCTGTGAGAAAGTGTGAAAGTCCTATATAATCAGCGTCATGGTAAAACACAAAGAAACAGATAACGGCTACTTTCTAAAGTTGGTGTTGTACCTCATCATTGGTTCGCAATGGGTATTTATCACTGATGCTGAGCTGACTCGGCAAATACCGCTGCCTGTTGGACTTTTGATCGGATTAGTCTTTGCGGCTCATGATCATTTCCAGCTAGACCGCAAGATCGAATACGCTCTGTTACTGATAGCTACATTCATAGGTTTTTGGTCTGGCATAGGCATCAATCTCTCCGTATTGTAGAATACGCAACATATTGACAGAGGTAGTATCTGTATGCTAATCTGTCATGGTATATCAAAATTCTGATGTCAGTCAACTTGGTGACTGAGTAGGTCTAACAGATTAGAAACCGCTCGGAACCAAGCATTTTAATGCTCTGTCTCATAAACGTAAAGGAACTATGAAAGTATGAAAGCGCTCATATCGCGAAAGGTCGGCATGACCAGTATCATCAGCGATGATGGTGCCGTTCAGGCTGTTACCTTGCTTTCCGCTAGTCCCTGTGTAATCACGCAGGTGAAGACCGATGAGATTGATGGCTATAGCGCCATTCAACTCGGTTGTGAAGTGGCCAAACTCGGCAAAGCCCAGACTGGACACTTCAAGCCATCAAAGGCTAATCCACGTATTATTCGAGAGGTCCGCGTGGACGAAATTACTGAGGACATGAAAGTCGGCGAGAGTTTATCCGCCGACATTTTTGTGCCTGGGGACATGGTACATGTTACTGGCACCAGCAAGGGAAAGGGCTGGGCCGGTACTATCAAACGGCACAACTTTCACCGTGGCCGCAAGACTCACGGTGGTCAGAGCTACCGTCGTCCTGGTTCTATCGGTTCTATGTACCCACAACACATCCTGAAAGGCAAGAAAATGGCCGGTCAAATGGGTCATGAACAGGTCACTGTTCGTAACCTTCGCGTAGCACTGGTTGACAAAGATTTAGGTGTCATCGGTGTTGTCGGGGCTGTGCCTGGTCCTCGCAAAAGCATCGTCATGATCAAGGAAGCACGATGAAAGAATATAGAATGAAGATTATAGATTATAGAATGGGCTTCAGGGATGTTATTCAAAATTCCATACTTGATAATCCATATTTTGCGATCGATGGAGTTTCACGATGAGTGTGGCGACCTATACAAAATCAGGTAACAAAGCCACAACAGCGGCAAAGCTAGACAAGACCATCTTTGGTCTGGAAGTTTCTAATCATGAACTTCTGAAACAAGCCTACCAAGCATACCTGGCTAACGGTCGCACCAACAACGCCCGTGCTCTGAAGCGTGGTGAGGTTAGAGGTGGTGGTCGCAAACCATGGCGTCAGAAAGGCACTGGTCGCGCCCGATTTGGTTCTATTCGTACGCCTATCTGGCGTGGTGGTGGCATCACCTTTGGCCCGACTGGCGAGGAAAATTACACCAAGAAACTAAGCACTTCGTCACGCCGCACAGCGTTGCGCCAAGCCTTGAGTCTCAGTGCCGCAGCCGGCAAACTTCATATTATTGAATCCTTTGATTTCAAAACTGGCAAGGTCAAACCTACGCTGGCATTACTGGACAAAATCGGGACAAAGAAAAATGTCTTGATCGTCGTTGATAACAGAGACCAGTTAGTAGATCAAGCCACCGGAAACCTGGCAGTCGTAACGGTAGTAACCGCCAAATACCTAAATGTGTTTGACATCATGAATGCCGACACTATCCTGATGAGTCAAAAATCTCTAGACATCGTCCATGAATGGCTTGGCCACACAAACTCTCCTAAGGAGAGTTTAGGCGGCCGAGGAGGAAACAAGAAATGAGTATGCTTATGGTGCTCAAGCCCAAAATGAGCGAAAAAGCCTACGGTCTCAGCCAGGCTCGCCGTACCTACATATTTGAAGTTCCTAAGGACGCCAACAGAACTACTGTCGCTGACGCTGTAACCACTCAATTCAAGGTAACGGTTCAGAACGTCAATATTGCCAACCAAAAAGGCAAACCCATGCGGACAGTACGCAAGGGTGGTCGTCCGATCATCGGCCGGCGAGTTAATGTGAAACGCGCCTATGTGACCCTAAAGGACGGCGATTCCATTCCTGTATTTGCTGCCGTTGAAGAAGCCGAAACCAAGGCTGAAAAGGTAGAAAAAGCCGTCGAAAAAGCTTCCAAAAAGGAGAAGAAGTAATGGCTATCAAGCAAGTAAAAGCTACTACTCCTGGACAGCGCGGCATGACGACGCAGGATTTCAAGGATATCACTGCCAAAAAACCTCTACGCTCTCTAATCATTGCAAAGAAGAAAACCTCAGGCCGTAACAACCAAGGTCGCATCACAACCCGTCACAAAGGTGGTGGAGTCCGGAAGTTTTACCGTCTGGTGAATTTCCGCCTGGCCCCTGGCACTACGGCGACCATTGAAGCAATCGAATATGACCCAAACCGCAGTGCCCGGATCGCTCGAATCAAGGATCAGACAAGCCAATATCACTACATACTGGCTGCCAGTGGCATGAAGGTTGGTCAAAAGATCCAAAGTGGCGACGAAGTCGCTATAGAGACTGGCAACCGTTTACCACTAAAGAGCATACCGGTAGGAAGTACTATCCATGCAGTTGAACTCCAACCAGGAAGGGGCGCGCAACTGGTTCGTTCAGCCGGTAATAGCGCTCAACTCATTGCCCGAGAAGGCGAATACGCCCAAGTCAGACTACCAAGCGGTGAGGTTCGCATGATTCATGTCGAATGTACTGCCAGCCTGGGAGTGCTTGGCAACGAACAGCACCAGAACATCAAGATCGGCAAAGCTGGCCGTAACCGTCGCAAGGGCATCCGCCCAACTGTTCGCGGTGTTGTCATGAACGCAGCTGATCACCCTCACGGTGGTGGTGATGGTGGCCGACATGGTATGGGTAAAGATCCACGAACTCCCTGGGGTCAGAAGACGCTTGGGTTCAAGACTCGCAGCCGTAAAACAAGTAATAAGTTTATTGTAAAGAGCCGCCATGCGGCCAAGAGGAAATAGTATGGATTATAGAATTCGGATTATAGATTATAGAATGGATTCCTATCGGGTCATTCTTATTCCAAAATCCATAATCCATAATCTAAATTCCAAGACTGGAGAGTCTCATGTCTAGATCACTGAAAAAAGGACCATTTGTGGATTTCAAACTTGCCAAGAAAGTAGCAGCATTGGATTCAGAGGATCGTACCATTATCAAAACCTGGGCACGCGCATCAACGATTTCACCAGAATTTGTGGGTCGCACAATAGCTGTCCACAACGGCAAAGTCCACGTGCCGGTGTTCATTACCGAAAACATGGTTGGCCACAAGCTTGGCGAGTTCAGCCCTACCCGTAAATTTCGTAAACACGGCGGCAAATTAGCAAAAGGCGGCAAATAACATGTCTCACTACGTTCAACACCCGATAACCGAGAACCGTGAACCGGGAACATTAGGAACCAGCTCGTTCACCGTTCACCGTTCACTGTTCACTGAAGCGACCGCAGGGAGCGTCACATGAGTGTTAAAGCAATCGCTAAAGGCGTACGAATGAGTCCCCGCAAAGTTGGCGTGGTAGCTGCCCTAGTGCGTGGCCACTCAGTTAGTGATGCCATCGTCATACTGGAACACACCCCTCGCCGCAGTGCTATGGCTGTCCGCAAAACGATAGAATCAGCCAAAGCAAATGCCGAGCACAATCATAATTACAAGCCGGATAGTCTACGGATTGCTGAGATCACAGTTACGCCAGGCCCCCGCTACAAACGTTTTCGTCCTGCAGCCCATGGTCGAGCATTGCCTTTCATGCACCGCACATCTCACATTCGTGTGATAGTTGATGGTGAGATCAGAGCGCCAAAAAAAGCTGCCACCAAGGAGAAAACATAATGAGCGCTCAAACTTCAAATGTTTGGAATTTGGTACTTGATGTTTCTTTGAATTTTGATGTTTGGTCTTTGAATTTTACTCCTGAAAGGGGTCTGTGATGGGACAAAAAGTAAATCCAATTAGCATGCGCCTACAGGTTAACAAGGACTGGCGCAGCAAGTGGTTCGCTAACAAGCGTGACTATGCCAAGCTGCTGACCCAAGACCTCAAAGTCCGTAGAATGATCCAAGATAAGCTTGGCTCACGCGCCGCTATCAACAAAGTCGATATAGAACGTTCGCCGAACCTAGTTACTGTTACGATCACTACCGCCAAGGCTGGTGTCGTTATCGGTCGTGGTGGAGCCGGCGCGCAGGAACTGAAGACAACAATCGAAAAAATATTTGCCATACCAGCCCGTGTCAACATAGAAGAAATCAAGAAACCAGAGTTGTATGCCAAACTTGTTGCCGAAAACATCGCCCACCAATTAGAACGTAGAATTTCATTCCGCCGTGCTATGAAATCATCAGCCGCTGCGACTATGCGTGCCGGTGCCAAAGGCGTGCGCATAGAACTGGGTGGACGATTAGGTGGTGCTGAGATGTCTAGACGTGAGAAGGAAGTCCAAGGCAGCGTGCCATTGCACACTGTTCGTGCTGATATTGATTTCCACCAGGCCAAAGCCCAGTACCCAGGTTCCGGTATCATCGGTGTAAAAGTCTGGATCTATAAAGGCGAAGCAATATGAAATGCTCAATGCTCAAGTATCAATGCTCAATGAATGCTCAAGTGTCAATGCGCAATGAAGAAAATGCAGCAGCATTGAACATTGAACATTGTCAATTGAACATTACAAACCGGAGGTTTGTGCCGTGTTGATGCCAAAACGACAAAAGCACCGCAAGGTGTTCAAGGGCAAGATTCGTGGCGTTGCCACCAGTGGTAACTTCATCGCATTTGGTCAGTATGCTTTACAAGCCCAAGGCCACGACCGTATCACTTCTCGCCAGATTGAATCAGCCCGTCAAGCCATGACACGTTATGTCAAGCGTGGTGGCAAGATATGGATCCGCATATTTCCACATACTCCAGTTACCCGCAAACCGCAGGACGTGAAAATGGGAAGCGGCAAAGGCAATCCAGAGTTTTTCGTGGCCAAGGTTCGACCCGGAACTATCTTGTTTGAAATGCAAGGAATTCCAGAGGAAGTTGCCCGTGAAGCCATGCGATTAGCGGCTCACAAGCTTCCAGTCAAGACTAAATTCCTGGTCAAGGAGGAGGTCTGATATGAAGGTTGTAGATATCCGTAAACTATCCACCAATGATTTAACATCAGAGAGCACCAAGCTTCGTGAGGAAATCACCGAGCTCCGGCGCCGATTGACGATGGGTGAAGTTCAAAACGTCCGAGTTTTGCGCAACAAACGCAAGGATTTGGCACGCATACTAACCGTCTTAAGTGAACAACTGACAAAGGAAGTCGCATGATGAAATCACCAATCACCAATCACCAATTACCAATTAATCACCGAATAACCAATGTCCAAAACTTGGTCATTGTGACTTGTCGCTTGGTCATTCCGACCAGAGGGAGGCAATAATGGCTAAAACTATGACAGGTGTTGTGTCTTCGGCCAATGTCGACAAAACGATTGTCGTTACGGTTGCTAGTCGTAAGACCCACCCAATTTATAAGAAACAATACAGTGTCAGTACCAAGTTCATGGCCCACGATGAGAAGAATGAGGCTGCCATAGGCGATACGGTTACTATAGTAGAAACCAGACCTATCAGCAAACGCAAGCGTTTCAATCTAGTGAGCGTACTAGAAAAAGCACCAGTTCGCCACATTGAGCCAGAGCCAGTAGCAGAAGGTGAGGACAAGTAAGATGATCCAGCAAGAATCAAGACTGATCGTCTGCGACAACTCCGGTGCCAAGGAAATCTTGTGCATCCGCGTTCTCGGTGGCAGTCGCCGCCGTTATGCCCGTGTCGGCGATGTTATCGTCGCTACGGTTAAGCAAGCCAATCCGACGGGCGGCGTGAAGCGAAAATCAGTTGTCCGAGCCGTAGTAGTTCGTACGCGTGATAGCATCCGTCGCAAAGACGGTTCAACCATCAAATTTGACGATAACGCGGCAGTCATTATCGGAGACGATAAACTACCAAAGGCGACACGTATCTTTGGACCAGTACCACGCGAATTGCGCGACCAGGGCTACGCCAAAATTATCAGCCTTGCACCGGAGGTACTATAGATGAAAACTTCAAGACCATACAAGATACGGCTGGCAAAGGGCGATACTGTTGTGGTTCGTTCAGGCAAGTACAAAGGCAAGACCGGCAAAGTTACTGCCACTCATCCAACCGACAACAAAGTAACTGTCGAAGGCATCAACATAGTCAAAAAGCACCAGAAACCTAACCGCGAATACCCCCAGGGCGGTATCATCGAGATCACCAAACCAATCGCTGTCAGCAAAGTAGGCATCCTGGAACCGACTAGCAAAAAGGCTTCTCGCATCGGCTATACACTAGACAAAGACGGCAAAAAGAGTCGTGTATTTAAGAAGTCCGGAAAGGAGATTAAATAATGGCAACTACAGCCAAAAGCCAAAAGCCAAAAGCTGAAACCAAGAAAACAGCTGTTAAACCTCCTGTTTCGACTGCCCGACTAAAGGTGCTATATAACACTAAATTTGTTACTGAGCTTAAGAAAGAGCTTGATTTACGTAATGTGAATGAGGTTCCACGACTGGAAAAGATCGTCATCAACGTAGGTCTAGGCCGCGCCAAGGACGACAAAAAGATAATTGAAGTAGCTACCAATACCCTGCGTAAAATTACCGGCCAGCAACCTGTTGAGACTATCGCCAAGAACTCTATCGCCGGCTTCAAGCTTCGTGAAGGTAACAAAATCGGCCTCAAAGTAACTCTACGTGATGAACAGATGTACGAATTTATGGATCGTTTGATAAACATTGTTATGCCACGGTTGCGTGACTTCCACGGTGTTAGTAATAAATCATTCGACAAATCAGGCAACTTCAGCGTTGGTTTAGTCGACCAATCAGTGTTCCCAGAGTTAAGCTTCGAGGAAACTACCACAAGCCATGGACTACAAGCAATATTCGTAGTAAATGCTCATGAACCGGCACATGCCAAGGCATTGCTAGCTAAATTTGGCATGCCCTTCGCGAAGCCTCAGGGTAAACCATTCGAAAAGGAGACCAAGTAATGTTTCGTTTTACTCAATATCAAATAACTGTGAACCGTGAACCGGGAACAGTGAACTGTGAACCGCGAACATTAGAAACCAGTCCGTTCACCGTTCACCGATCACGGTTCACTGCAGACTACTGGAAGGTGGCTGCATAATGGCTAAGAAATCCAG
>CAYGDJ010000018.1:0-8755 GCA_964348625.1 uncultured Candidatus Saccharibacteria bacterium
AACTTGCGCCACGATGTGCTCAGGGCCATCTATCACGCTCAGCCGGTAGATGATGATAAACTAGACGCCCCGATAGAAACAGAATTAACCCGCGCTGCTCGTAAATCAGTAGCCAATGCTGACCGCGTACTGGCGTCCGAGGAATTTCGTGAGAATGATTTCAAACCAGCAAGCGTCGAACGGGCTGCCCAGCGCCAAGCCCACAACAAGCTGAAAAAAGCCCGTAAACAAGAGCGCAAACGCAAGCAACAAGCTAAAAGCAGAAGACGTAAATAGACGCATGCCTAAACTTCAAACTTCAAGTATCAAACTTCAAACTAGGGAAATAAATATTCCCTTTGATGTTTGGAATTTGAAATTTATTTGGTGTTTGAAGTTTGGTGTTTGGAGTTTTTAAGCCATGAAACATAGTGTGACAGAAGTGATTCTTCCAAATGGCACCCGCGGATTGCTGATCAATGCGCCTGATGCCACAGTCATGACATTTGAGATTAATTTCCGAGCAGGAGAATATTTGGTACAGAAGGAAAAATGGGAAACTCCACATCTGATGGAACACGTCTTGCTGGGCGCCAACGAACTGGTTCCAAAAGCGCGTACTTTCCAGGCAGAGTTCGAGAAAAACGGTGCTTACTGCAACGCCAGTACTGGTTCGTACGACATTACCTACGAAGCAGAATGCGCCGATTTTGAGTGGGACCGAGTGCTGGATCTGCTGCTCATCGCCATCACCAAGCCACTGTTCCTGGCTGACGAGTTTGAAGCGGAGTTTGGCAACGTCCGCGAGGAGCTGACGGCACGATCCAACAACCATTTCCGTCACCTCAGTCTGGCGCTGCGTCAGGCCTATGGCTTTTCGGTCATGACTGATCAGGAGCGTTTGCAATTGATGGAGAACGTCCGTCTGGAAGATCTGCGGGCGCACTACCATAACACCCATACCACCAGCAATATGCGTTTTGTGTTTGCTGGCAAATTACCGCCCCAGCGCCGTAAAGTTATCAAAGAACTGCTGGGTGCTGTCGAGTTGCCAAGGGGCGACGGCAGGCTAGAGCTGCCGCACGAAGCACCAACTCAGCTAAATCGACCACTCTATATCCATAACGCCACAGTCGATAACCTGTATTTCTATCTGGATACTTTCATGCGGCGACGAATGCGCGATCCGGAAGGTGATGCGCTGGGCTTGATCAATACCATGTTGACCGAAACATTGTATTCGCGAATCTTAGGCAGTGCCCGAGAAAAGGGCTTGGTCTACAGCATGAGCTCCGGATTTGGTCAGACCAAGGACAGTAGTAACTGGTGGTTTGGTGCTCAGGTGATGCCCAAAAACGCCGGTGCGCTCTTTGACATCATCCTGAAAGAAATGACAGCCGTGTTTGATGGATCATTGGACGAAGAAGACATCACCAGCGCCAAGCAATACGCCCTAGGGCGTTTCCAGCGCAGCGGCCAGACCATAAGTGGCACGGCCTCCGGCTATAGCCATCGGTATTTCTTTGATGACGAGGTAGATGATTATTACAAAATTCCCGAACGTATCCGGGCTGTTTCGCGCAACCGCATCATCGCCATCAGCGAAGCGCTGTTTGCCGAAAAAATCTGGGGTTTGGGCATCTTGGGCAATGCCGGAGATGAATTTGTCGATGATCTACATAAACAAATCAAAATCCTCTGGAAATAGCCATGCATGAGCTACAAAAACAAGTTGATCAGTTGCAGGTGGACGTAACAAAGGCAATTGGCCAGTTAAATATTGCCGATCTGGAACAACAATTGGTCAGGCTTCAGGAACAGGCCAGTTCAACTGACTTTTGGTCGGACAATGCACGGGCACAAGACATCACAAAACAGATCAGCAAATTAGATAATCGCATCAATCCCTGGCGGGAGATGGAACGTGACACCGCAGAGTTACAAGAACTGATCAAACTTAACGACCCGTCTCTGGAGCTAGAGCTAATTGAAAAGATATCAGATATCAGATATCAGATCTCAGATCTCAAAAAGCAATTGTTGTTTGGTGGCCGCTATGACGACCACGATGTGATCCTGAGCCTACATGCCGGCGCAGGCGGTACCGATGCCCAGGATTGGGCGCAAATGCTACTCCGCATGTACATCCGCTGGGCCGAGCAAAATGCCTATGCGGTCAAAACTATTGATGAATCAGCCGGCGAAGAAGCCGGCATCAAAAGCGCTACGATAGAGATAAGCGGACCCTTTGCGTACGGCAAACTAAAAGCCGAGCACGGTGTGCACAGGCTGGTGCGACTCAGCCCATTTAACGCCGACTCCTTGCGTCAAACCAGTTTCGCCAAAGTCGAGATCAGCCCGAAGATAGACAAGCCTGAAGCGATTGAAATCGATGAAAAAGATCTAAAAATCGACGTCTATCGCAGTGGTGGCAAGGGCGGCCAGTCAGTTAACACCACTGATTCGGCAGTGCGGCTGACCCACCTGCCCACCGGTATAGTTGTGGCTATTCAGAACGAACGCAGCCAGCTGCAGAACAAAGAAACTGCCATGACCATACTGCGTTCACGCCTGGCACAGTTGCAGCTGGAACAACACGCCGATAAAATTTCTGAACTAAAAGGTTCAAACGAGCAAGCCGCCTGGGGCAACCAGATCCGCAGCTACGTGCTACACCCTTACAAACAGGTCAAAGACCTCCGCAGTCGTCACGAAACCTCAGATGCTGAGGGCGTTTTAGATGGCAATCTAAACCCATTCATCGACGCCTACCTGGAACAAAACCTAGGTAACTAGACGAATGCGTAAACATTCCACGCTATAGCGTAGGATGTTTATTAAATTATAAAGGTATTGTTGGGTTGACAAAGGACAAGAATTTTAGTTTCATTAGTAGCGTATATTAATAAAATAAAAAGGAAGAATTATGGACGACCAATCAATACCATCCACACCAGCTCCAATGCCAGAGGAGCCAGTAACTCCTACGGTAGACCCAACGGGCATACCAGCTGTAGACGCACCTGTCGATAGCGCCCCTGTGGACGCTCCAGCTCCTGAGGCTCCAGCAGTACCGACTCCAGAAGAGTCGACTGCCCCAGCCCCAGAGGACACTCCACCAGCTGAAACAATCTAAGTTTCCGCGCTTCAACAAAGCCCCCGGTCTATAGAACGGGGGCTTTTGGTGTATACTTATGCTTAATGATTTTATTGGATAGGGTAACAAAGGTCTATGGGCGAACAAACACGGCATTGGATCGGGTTTCTATCCATGTTGAGCCTAAGGAATTTGTCATAATTATAGGAGCGAGCGGTGCCGGTAAATCCACGCTACTGAAGCTTTTGACCCGTGAGGAACGCCAAACCAGTGGCAAAATCATCGTCGGCGGCATTGATTATGACAAATTAAAGGACAAAAATATCCCTCTGCTGCGCCGCAAAATCGGCGTAGTATTCCAGGATTTCAAACTATTACCGAACAAAAACGTGTTCGAAAACGTGGCCTTCGCACTGGAAGTCGTAGGTTATGGCAACCGCGAAATCAAACACACCGTGCCGCGGGTATTGGACATAGTCGGCTTAAAAGGCAAGGAAAAGCGTATGCCGAACGAACTGTCTGGTGGTGAACGGCAGCGGGTAGCAATCGCCCGAGCCATAGTTCGCCAGCCAAAGATACTGATCGCCGACGAGCCGACCGGCAACCTTGACCCCAAACACGCCTGGGATGTCATCAAGGTACTAGAAAAGATTAATCGTTATGGAACCACGGTATTGTTAACGACTCATAACCAAGACATAGTCAACAAACTGAAGCGTCGGGTTATCACCGTCAAAGACGGCCAGGTCGTCAGCGACAGAGCGAATGCGCAGTACAACAAAGGAATAACGCAATAATGCACTGGCTGAATACCCAGGGGCGGATTGTGAAAACAGCGGCTCAGAACTTCATCCGCAATGCCTGGCTCAGCGTCGCCGCCATGGCGGTTATGGTGATCACGCTCGGTATAGTACTGTTTTCTATCATTGCCAACGCTACGTTTACCAACACTATCAAACAAATCACCGACCGTATAGACATCTCGGTCTACCTGAAGGATTCGGTTACAGAACAGCAGCGTACTGAGCTAGTGGGCGACATCAAGCAATTGGGCAATATTCGCGAAGTCAATTATGTTTCCAAGGACGACGCGTTGGAGGTCTACAAAAAAGCCAACACTGACAACCCGGATCTGTTGGCGGCGATATCCCAGACCGACAACCCGTTGCCAGCAAGTCTCCAAATCAAACCTACTGACCCCAATCGAATCGAAGAAATCCGAACCTTTCTGGAAAAACCGGAAATCAAGGAACTTCAGTCGGACGAGACATCGTATTCTGGTGAGCGTAAAACCGCTATCGATAACATCACCACGGCTACGCGCCTAATTCAGCGTATCGGCATCATCGGCATAGTCGTCTTTGCGATAGTGTCCATGCTGATTATCTTTAATACCATACAGATGGCCATTTTCAACCGACGTGACGAGCTGACGATCATGCGTTTGCTAGGGGCCAGTACATGGTTCATCCGCGGGCCGTTTATATTTGAGACTATATATTACGGCATCGTATCGGCGGTGATATCAGTGGCCTTGTGTAACGCACTGTTTATCATCACATCTTCGGCCTTCGGAGCCAGTAGTCTGGGGCTGCTTGATATCGACTTTGCCAACGATTATTTCGCACGGAATTTCTGGTTGATCTTGCTTTTGCAATTATTGATTGGTATATTCATCGGAGCCGCATCGTCCTTTATTGCTACGCGGAGATACCTAAAGTTCAAAACCAGCAAATAAAGCATATAAAAACTCGCACAAAATATATTAAGCATAATTGCAATACGTTGCAGGGTGTGGTAATATGCTGTTGACGCCTAATCGTCAAACAAAAATGAAAAACCAGAAACTCAGTCGGAAATCCAGATTTGTGGCAGCTGCGATTGCAGTAATGTCTATTTTTACATTTACGGTTGTACCCCTTGTCCGGGCAAATCATTTATCAGATGAAATTCGCGAACTAAACGCCGAAAATGGGCAGATATCTCAGACCAAGCAGGTTCTGCGGATCGAGGCTGCGAGCTTTCAGGAAGCAATCAATGCCTTGCAGAGCCAGATTAACGGATTGCAGATACAGATCAACGATAGCAACCTGCAGATAGAGCAAACCATCATCAAAATCACCGAGGCCGAAGCCGAACTTGCTCGGCAGCGTAACCTGCTGGGTCAAAACATCAAAGCCATGTATCTAGAGGGTCAGATCACCACGCTAGAAATGTTAGCTTCCAGCAGAGATTTGAGTGAATTTGTAGATAAACAACAGTATCGAAACAGTGTAGAGGATAAGATTAGCGACACTCTGGCTAAGGTCACTGAATTAAAACTACAGCTAAAAGCTGAAAGAGAACGGTTGGAAGCTCAAAAGAAAGACCAGGAAGAACGGCAATCCGTGCTTGATGTTCAGCGAACTGAACAGCGTCGTCTACTCAATCTAAACGTGGCTGAACGCAGTGCACTCGATGCCCAGATCAAAGCCAACAACGCTGAGCTGACCGAACTTCGCCGTCAGCAAGCGATCGAGAACGCTCGTTTCGGCACGCCAGGTACCGGTGTAAACTGCGGCGGCGGTTACCCTGGCAGTACCAATGGCCCCTGGGGTAAATGGGGCTGCAATTACCCGCTGGATTACAGTATTGACACCTGGGGCATGTACAACCGCGAATGTGTCAGCTACACAGCTTATAAAGTAGCTGCCTCTGGCCGCTATATGCCGTACTGGGGTGGTCGTGGTAATGCCAACCGTTGGGATGACAATGCCCGTGCCTCCGGTATACCGGTAGACGGTAACCCTCGAGTAGGCGATGTTGCCATCAGTAATTCTGGATACTATGGTCATGCTATGTATGTCGAACACGTCTACGAGGACGGGCGCATCCTGATCAGCCAGTATAACGCCAGCTGGACGGGGCAATATTCCGAGAAAGTCATCGAACCCGGCAGCCTTGTATTCATCCACTTCCCATAATCCCCCGAATGACAGTAATGCCCGTAATGATAGTAACGCCTGTCACGCCTGTAATGATAGTAACGCCTGTCAATATCGTGAATATAATACGCTATAGCGTATTATATTCACGATATCGAAGGGCTCTATTTGGAACACGATACTTAGATAGATGTGGATTAGCTCTTAGGGTATAATGGGTGAGTCGTCGAGAAATAAAACAGGAAAATAGTATTGAAATTGAAAAGAAAACTAGGACGGGTTGATATCAAACGGACAATTGCCGGAATCGTGATCGGGGTGTTTATATTTGCCTTGGGCTGGGGGATCGGCAATGGCCGTGTGCAGTTCGGAGTAAATCGAGCGCTCCGCAATTCCCAAAACAAAAATCTGCCAGCGGACTTGGATTATTCGTCAGTTGAACAAGTTTATGACTCATTAAAACAGACATACGATGGACAATTAGATATCGAGAAGTTGCTGGATGGCCTCAAGGAAGGCCTAGCCAAGGCGACTGGTGACCAATACACCGAATACCTGAACACTCAGGAAGCCAGGGAATTTGACGAAGATTTGAACGGCACATTTAGTGGTATCGGGGCAGAGTTGGGCAAAGAAAACGATTTGTTGGTGGTAGTTTCGCCCATCGCGGGTTTTCCGGCAGACAAGGCGGGTTTGCGACCCAAAGATGTCATCACTAAAATCGACGGAGAGTCAGCACATGATCTAAATGTTAGCCAGGCTGTCACCAAAATCCGCGGTCCCAAAGGCACCAAGGTAAGGCTGACCATCATCCGAGACCAGGCAAAGGAGCTGACGTTTGAAATCATCCGTGATCAGATCACCATTGCCAGTGTCACTCACGAAGTGCTGGACGACAATATCGGCTATCTGAAGATAAGCCGGTTCGCTGAGGATACGGCACGGCTGGCACGGCAAGCTGCACAGGAGTTCAGACAAGCGGGCGTGAAGGGTGTAATCCTTGATATGCGCGGCAATCCAGGTGGGTTACTGGATTCGGCAGTTGATGTGTCAAGCATCTGGTTGCCAAAGGGCAAAACAGTCTTGCAGGAAAAACGCGGCGGCGAAGTGGTGAAGACCTTTACCGCCAAAGGCAATCCTATCCTCTTAGGTGTGACCACGGTAGTTTTGATAAACGAAGGCAGTGCCAGTGCCAGCGAGATCACAGCTGGAGCCCTGAAAGACAATGGCGCGGCGACACTGATAGGTGAAAAGACCTTTGGCAAGGGCAGTGTCCAGCAGCTGGAAAACCTCATAGCCGGCGGCGTACTGAAGGTCACCATCGCCCGCTGGTTCACGCCAAACGGCAAAAACATCGATAACGAGGGTATAGAACCAGACCAAAAAGTCGAACGCACCGACGATGATTACACAAACAACCGTGACCCTCAAAAAGAAGCAGCCCTCAACCTCCTGAATAAATAATGTTCAATTATCAATGAACAATGCTCAATGAATGGTCAATGTGATTAATGCATTAAATTATTGAATCATTACTACATTCAATGTTCATTGACACTTGAGCATTGAGCATTAGTAACTACTTATGTTAGACTCATACGCAGAATAAGAGAGGTTAAGCAGGGGTACTTGGAGTGGCAAAAAAGGCGACAAAGTTCGTGTTTGTGACTGGTGGTGTCTTGTCTGGTCTAGGCAAGGGTATCACTGCCGCCTCGATTGGAAACCTCCTCAAAGCCCGAGGCCTATCGGTTAACCTTCAGAAATGCGACCCATACCTAAACGTCGATGCCGGGCTGTTAAATCCCCGCGAGCACGGCGAATGCTTCGTGACCAAAGACGGTGCAGAGACAGACCTGGATCTGGGGCACTACGAACGTTTCATTGACCAGGAAATGACTTCTCGTAGCAGTTTGATGAGCGGACGTGTGTTGCTCAAACTGATTCAGGATGAGCGAGCCGGTAAATTTGACGGCGACGATGTTCAAATCATCCCACACCTGACCAATGCTATCCAGGATTGGATTATCAAAGCCGGTGAAGGCTTTGATGTGCACATTGTCGAAATTGGTGGCACGGTCGGGGACTACGAATCACTGAGTTTTATTGAAGCTATCCGCGAACTAGGCGTACGGGTCGGTCTGGAAAATTGTGTCTACATACATGTTGTCTATCTACCATATCTTGGTGCCAGCAATGAAACCAAAACCAAACCGGCTCAGAACTCAGTCCGCGAGCTGCGGGGTCTGGGAATCGCACCAGATATATTGGTGGGTCGGAGCGAATCACTAGCCAATGGCGGCGTAAAAAAGAAACTCAGTCTGTTCAGCGGTGTACCCGAAGCAGCCATCGCCCTACTATCCAATGCCAAATCCATCTACGAAGTGCCGCTAACCATCGAAGACACCGGTATTGCCGACGTGATCACGCACAAACTAGGCCTGAAAGCGAGCAAACCTCATCTGAAACAATGGCGTGCGGTAGTGGAGAAGGCTACAACCACACATCAGCGCACCGTGAATGTCGGTTTCATAGCCAAATACATGGACAACGCTGACACCTATATGTCAGTGTTCGAAGCGCTGAAGAGCGCGGCTTGGCACAATGATTGCAACATAGACATACGCTGGGTCGACGCCAGTAAGTTTGATGAAGTAGATGCCGATATGACAGCCGAGCTGAATGGTTTCGACGGCATCGTGGTGCCAGGTGGATTTGGCCAGCGGGGTCTGGAGGGCAAAATCAAAGCCGCTCAGCA
>CAYGDJ010000019.1:0-8564 GCA_964348625.1 uncultured Candidatus Saccharibacteria bacterium
GCATTGAGACCAGTGATTTTAATGTACAAAGTTTAACCGAACGATTAAATAATTTACTGACTGAGACAGGCCAAAAACCAGCCGTTTTGTTTAGCCTGATCCGGATTGCTACCACCCAAGCTCCGGCCAGCCCAGGCCTGGCCGAAACCCTGGCCGTACTTGGCCGTGAAACCAGTCTTAGACGTTTACAGCAACAGCTCGATGCATTAGGATAGTCATATGCATGAAGACACCGCGAAAATGATCATCGAGCACTTTGACGATAAATTCTCTGTTATGCTCGAAAATGTCGAGACAGTTATTGAAACTAAGGTGCGAGGAATAGTGCAAGAAGAACTTGAGCCGATCAAGACTGATCTGAAGATAATCAAGGCAGCTGTGAGAGAAACAAACAAAGACTTTCAGGACCTCAAAGTTCGGGTCGCAGTTTTAGAGGCCGCCTAGAATCACCAAAAAAACAACTGAATCAATATCTGTGGCCTCAACTGGACTTACCCAAAACCATCTACAAGTATGATTGGCGCTGGTCCGTGGCGAGATGAAGTAATTATTTGCTAAGAGCTTCAATATCGTGTGGGTATGACTCCCGCAAACCAGCATTGGTAATACGTTTGAACAAAGTACTTTCTCGGTGATACGTCAGATCTGGTGCTTTGCAGTAACGCATGCCCTTACGCAAAGCTTGCACACATAATGGCAGCACATCATTGATAGATCCCTCGAACGGCACGCGCGCAACAACACCCTCCGCCAATAAAACATCCATATTATTGACTGCATAACGCTCTCTTGATGCTTCATTCTGGGCAAGAGCTTCTGCTGAACCCATGCCACGGTAAATCTTCCAACGACTTCCGTCACCTCTGGTGAAAACCTCACCTGGCGCTTCCTGAGTGCCGGCCAGCATACGGCCCATCATAACGGAATGAGCACCTGCCGCAAAGGCAATCGGTATATCACCGTGTTCCTTTATGCCCCCGTCAGCACAAACTGGTATGTGCGCAAAGTCATTACCAAGTGCTTTTACACATTCATAAACAGCAGTTACTTGCGGCATCCCGATGCCTGTCTCCCTACGGGTACTGCAGATTGATCCCGGTCCTTGGCCAACCTTAATACCATTAGCTCCGGCTTCTGCCAATTGGCGAGCAGATTTTCCGTCAGAAATATTGCCGACAACTACGTCCAGGTCAGGATACACAGACTTAATGTCTTCGAGCGTTTTGAAGGCATAGTATGAATCGCCGTCTGCCGTATCAATGACCACGACGTCAACATATTTGCTCAAAGCCTCAACGCGCTCGAGAGTATCCTTTCCAGTCGAAACCGCCGCTGCTACGCGTAATTGACCGTTATTATCGACGTTGTACTGAACGGAGTCTAGGAAAATACGCTCCACATCAGAAAACAAATACATACCACCAACCTCGCCACGTTCGGTCAGTATCGGCAGTGTATTGATCCTGTGATCCTGCATTATATGATATGCATCATTTAGCGTAGTGCCGACTTTGGAGCTCATAACTTGATCTGGGGGCGTCATGGTTTCTGCTACGGTTGCAGACGGTGTCTTGGCGTATTTAAAACTATCGCTGGTTAGCATACCAACGAATTTACCTTCTGCGTTTACCACTGGGAAAGTTTTGAAATCATAGCGTTTCTCATTACATAGGTTTAGAACTGAATCTATTGTGTCATAAACGTTTACGCAGATCGGATTGTCTATAAGGCCGTGTATTTCGTTTTTGACTCTGCTGATTTCCTTACGCTGCTGATCAATCGACATTGCACCATGGACTACACCGAGACCACCGATCTTGGCCATCGCAATTGCCATATCACCAGTTGTTACTGTATCCATGGCTGCACTGACTAGAGGAACTTTTAGACCAACATTTTCAGAAAAACTACTCTGAATATCTAGCACCTCCGGCAGGGGATAATCACGTCCCGAGCGTGTCTGCATCCTAACGTCGTCAAAAGTCAATGCGAGCTCAAGTTCATCCATCCTTTCAAAAAAGAGTTCCTTTTCTCGAGCTATCATAGACCCTCCTGGTTTCGGTAAATTGTAGCATGATGACACGACAATTGTCATTGAGCCACGAGTTTCGCACCAGCAACTATCTGAGTCTTAGGACGGTCTCATCTTCTGGGGTTTGGGTAGATTGGGGTGTCTGTTGACCGGTGTTTTTCTTGCGGCGGGAGCGGGTGCGCTTACGTTTATGAGGCTGCGCCTCTCCAGGAACTGTTAACAGTGAACCTTGATCATTGTTGGCACCGGTCAGATTCAAGATGTCTTTGGCGACTTTCTGCGCCGTCATCGGCTCCCTCGGTTCTTCTGTTTTTTGTTTTTTATTTTCTGTTTTTTGACTGGTCGCTTGGCGACTCGGCGTCACATAGCGCCTATGCATAAATTCTTCGATTCCAGCCCGGGCTACAGCATATTTTTCACGGCTGCCGGCGATTATCTGGGCACTGTAATCTTCGCCACGTTCTGGCAGATTTAGAGTCGTAGCCGAGAACGCCTGGACCTTTTCACCCTCAATCGTCATGCTGACGGCAAAGTGCCGGTTGTGCATGTGAACCAGGTCAAAATCAGTAAACTGCGGCTCAAAGTATTTCATCATGGTTCGGGCATCATCGGCGCTGGTGCGGAAGGAAATGATCGAACCGACGTTGCCAAAGACTGCGTCTTTGACGGTCTGCATCATCTGGGCGATGTATTGGTTGGCCACGGTCAGGTTCAGGGCATATTTGCGGGCCTCGGACAAAATCGTGGCAAACGAATCGGTGGCAAAGTTCTGGAATTCATCGACATATAGATAGAACGGTACCCGCTGGTCTTGCTCGACGTCGGCTCGGCTCATGGCAGCCATCTGGATTTTGGTGACCATCAGCGCACCCAACAAGGCGGCGTTGTCCTCACCAATCAAACCACGAGATAGATTGACGATGAGGATTTTGCGTCCGTCCATGATCTCGCGAATGTTAAAGCTGCTCTTTGGCTGACCGATGATGTTGCGCACTGTCGGGTTGGCGGTGAAGGCACCGACTTTGTTCAGCACCGGTGCTACCGCTTCGGCGGCGAATTTGTCGTTCCAACTGGCAAACTCGATCTGCCAGAAGTTACGCACTACCGGGTCTTTGACGCAGGTCAGGACTTCTTCACGGAATTTTTTGTCAGTCAAAATCCGGGTGATGTCCAACATCGTGGCGTCTGGGTAATCCAGCAACGCCAACAGCGAATAGCGCAAGATGTATTCCAGGCGCGGGCCCCAGGATTCGAACATACGTTTCAGCACACCGATCAACTCAGACGCGGTGTGAGTTTTCAGCTTCTCGTCCTGGACTTCCATGGGGTTGAAGGCGATAGGGAAATCGGTATCGGCCGGGTTGAAGTACAACACGTCTTTTGCCCGTTCCGCCGGAATGCGCTTCAACACATTCAACGCATAATCGCCGTGTGGGTCAATAACGGCGAAACCATAGGAACTATAAATATCCGAGATAGTCAGCAACTCCAACAGACCGGATTTACCGGTGCCAGTTTGACCGATGATATATAAGTGGCGGCCGCGGTCGACGCGGGGCAGGCCAAACATGGTGTTATGACCACGGAAATTAGTGACAGCTACCGGACTGATGGCGCCTTCGTTGGCATCGTTGACCAATGGCAAATTAGCCGGCGGTTCGGCTGTCTTGGCATTGGCCCAGAGGATGTTGGGCGTCTCGACGTTGGTGTGGGGCAGGTGATACAGGCTGGCGACCTCCTCTATGTTGCAGGTGAAGCCTTTGCCTTTGAAATCGCGCTGTCGGTACAACTCCAACAACTTTGGGTCGTCGCCAACGTAGGCCTGTGTAAAGCCATTGAGATAGGTGGTGTTGAACTGTTTGAAACTGGCGGTGATAGCCTGCAGGCGCATACGGGCGTGTGCCGGTGTGGAATTTCCTAAGTAGGCTAGGCGCAAACAGACTTCGTAGGCTAACTTCTGAGCCTTGGTTTCGGCACCACTGGCTCGGGCAGTTTCGTATTCGGCTAGTTTGGCGGCTTGGCCGCCTTTGGCTTCCGGCGGCGACCACAGAGCCGAGGCCACACCGGCACTGCCACCAGCTGTTTTGTTACGGATGCCGTTGATGTACTTCTCGCTTTTTTTGTGCCAGTTGTCACTGGCCGGACGCATGACGACTTGCAGCCAGGCTTCTTCGTCATCTTCAAATTTCGCCAGTGTGGCAGTGATGGCCGCCAACGGGTCGACTTCGAAGCTAGGGAAAGTCTTGATCGGCAATGCCTCATTGTTCATGAGTTTCAGCTCGCCGACCAGTTTGGTGGGGTAGGCTTCGGCCTTGCCAACCGTGTAATCTTCCACTTCAGATATGTGAACAGTCGGGTACTGGGCGTAAATCTGCTCCTCAACGAAGCTTTTCAGGTGTTCCGGCACCCAGACATAGAAACAAATCCGCTTGGCAGCAACGATGATTTCAAAACTAATGCGTTCGTGCACCGACGTTTTGAAGAACGTTTTCTCGGCCGTCGTTAGCAGACCATGCAAGCTGGCAAACATCTGCTCGGCGGCTAGTTCTTTTTTCTCATTGGTTCGGGGGATTTGGAGGAGTAGAACTGCTCCTTTATCCACCGTTGCGGCATTTTGCGATTTTGTGAAAAGCATACTTCGCCAAATTATACCGTAAAACCTCCGTATTTGCAAGGTTAAGCATAATATTATATAGGATATTGTTTCGTCGCTTACGCTTATGGTGGTAAACTTTACACATATGAATGATGATTTCCAGCCTGCCAGGCCTAAGCGGCCTGTGGTCATGCCGCCAGAGCGCAAAAAGTTTGCTCACAAACTAGCTGCCACAGACGAATCCACACACCTAACACCACCAAAGATCATGTCAAAACCAACTCCTCCCCCCAAAAAACCCATGAAACTGCTGGCCGCACCCAAACGGATTCATTGGTGGCTAAAAAGCCTCGGTACCAAACAAAGAATCGCCGTGCTTGTGTTTGGAATACTTTTGGTTGCTGGCGCATGTTATGGTGTCTACAGTGTTCTGACCAAGGAACCGCCACCAGAGCCCGAGCCAATGGCTTATCAACAACCGGAACCGCCCAAACCTACCACCGTGGCTTCACGCATGACCGGTGTGCAGGTCGCACCTGAGTTGAATGATCTGCCGACCACCGGCGTCATGATAGAAAACAGTCCGGATGCTCGACCTCAGGCCGGTATAGCCGGTTCTGACACGGTCTACGAAGCCATCGCCGAGGGCGGCATCACTCGATTCCTGGTGCTCTACCAGGAATCCAAGCCAGGCCACATCGGCCCGGTCCGCTCTGTGCGGCCATACTACCTGGATTTCCTGATGCCGTATGACGCTGCTCTCGCCCACGCCGGCGGCAGCGGTGAAGCCAAGGCCCAGATCAATGCCCAGGGCATCAAGGACATCGACCATGGCGCCAACGGTAGCACGTTTGACCGGGTCAGTAACCGCTTTGCACCACACAATCTATATACCAATCGTGACCGGCTGCTGGAAGCCCAGCGCAAGCGTGGCTACACCAGCAGTACTTACACCGGCCTAGCCCGCAAAGAAGTCGACACTCCATCTGCGACACCCAACGCCAAAGCCATTGACTTCACCATTTCAAGTGCACTGTACAATCCGCACTTTGACTACGACGCCACTACCAACAGCTACAAGCGTTCCGAGGGCGGCAAGCCGCACGTCGATGAAAAGACCGGTGCTCAAATCTCCCCCAAAGTTGTGGTTGGACTGGTCACTACCCATAAATACGCCGGAATTTACTCTGTTTACGGCGTGACGGGCAGCGGCAAAGTCTATGTGTTCCAGGACGGGGTAGTCGCCGAAGGCACCTGGGAGAAATCCGACCGCAAAGGTCAATATATACTCAAGGACGGGGCTGGTGTGATACTCAAACTCAACCCCGGCCAAACCTGGTTTACGCTCATCACCGGACCAGAGAAAGTCAAAATAACCCCATGATAGTAATTTTGTGTAAATTAATTGGAGCGCGTTAGCGCAACGTATCGGGTGGATCATTTTCAGAAACTCAAAAACCAAATTACCGTTCGGGTTCTATTCAGCACCACGCTCATCTCCTTAGCCAGTGTTGTGATCTGGTGGGTTTTCTATACAGTTCTTGGCTTGCCGCTGTGGTTGAGCGTTCCGACGGTACTAGTAGTCATCGGGGTACTGGCATCCTCGTCCAGTATCCTGGTGACACACCAAGTCATGGAGCCGCTTCAGGTCATCTGGCAAGCTATCTTGCATGTCAGTCCAGGGCACCAGGGCACACCACCGCCCAACCTCGACCAAACGCGTCTGGGCCGCGAACTCGTCACCAGCCTGAGTCTTCAGGTTTATCAGCTGGCCAGCAACGAAGCCACCACCAAAGCCCTCAGTACTCATAAAAACCAGTTGTCACAGGCAGTTAGTGTTGTAGAGCATTTGCCACTGCCGATGTTTATCTGCAATCGTGATCAAATGGTCATCAACGCTTCGTTGGCCGGACTGGAATACTGCGGTGTCAAGAGCTCTGAGCTATTCGGCAAACCGCTGTTCGATAGTGTCAAGCTGGAATTCCCCAGTGAATTTACGCTGGAAGCATGGATGAAGAACGTCCAGGGCAACCGCGTCACCGACAGTGCCTACTGGGAACGAGTCCGTGTCCGGCTAGCGTCTGACCAAACCAAACTACACCAGTGCGATATGGCGGCGTACTATAATCGTGACGATCCGTCTGGCACGGAGTTTATCATCACCTTGTTTGACCGAACCGAACGCTACAATCAAGACGACAAGGCTATGAACTTTGTCGCCCTGGCAGTGCATGAACTACGTACGCCATTGACTGTACTACGCGGCTACGTCGAGGTGTTCGAGGAAGAGCTGGGCGCTACCTTGAGCCCGGAACTGAAAGATTTCATGTTCAAACTCCAGGCTTCGACTGAGCAGCTGACGGCGTTTGTGAACAATATACTGAACGTCGCTCGGATCGAGGAAAACCAGTTAGTCCTGCAACTCCGTGAGGAGAATTGGTCGGAGGTCCTGAAACACGCCGCCGCCGATAATGAACTGCGCGCCCAAGTTCGGGGCAAGAAAATTACCTATCATATCGATCCGAACATTCCGCCAGTGGCTGTTGATCGGGTCAGTATATATGAAGTCGTCAGCAATTTGCTAGACAACGCTATTAAATATTCAGCCGAGAGCAAGGAGATCGTTGTTAGCAGCAGCTTAGACAAAGACGGCCGGGTCGTCACTACCATCCAGGATTTCGGCGTCGGTATACCAGAGAGCGTCATGCCAAATTTGTTCGAGAAATTCTACCGCAACCACCGCACCCGCTCAGAGATCGGCGGCACGGGATTGGGGCTTTACCTCTGCAAAGCCATCATCGGCGCTCATGGCGGCCAGATTTGGGCGCAAAGCAAGGAAGGCCAGGGCAGTACTTTTGGATTTAGCCTGTTGCCATATAGCCAACTTGCCGACGAACAGAAGAAAGGTAACAATGTAGAGATCACCCGTACAGCCCACGGTTGGATCAAAAACCACAGCCTTTACCGAAGGTAAGCCTTCGGAAACTTCAAGTATCAAACTTCAAACTCTGGGGTTTTTAGGCTTTGGTTTCTTTGAAGTTTGGTGTTTGAACTTTGAAGTTTACTGTAGAATATGCTTATGCAACAGAAAGATAACGCTCAAAAAAACACGCAACAAAAACGGATTTTGTGTATCGAGGATGAGCATTTCATCAGTGAACTATACGTTCGAGCGCTAGAGAAAGCCGGTTACCACGTCAAAGTTATAGTCGACGGAGAGCAAGGCCTCAAAGAAGCTCAAACTGATGCTTATGACTTGATCCTGCTGGATATCATGGTGCCTAACTTGACAGGTAACGAGATCTTGCGGCGTCTGCGCGACCAGCACGAAACACCAAAACTGCATTCCAAAATCATCATCACCACCAACTTAGTCCAAGATGACGCCACCCGTGAAGTCATAGAGAGCCAAGCCGACGGCTACATTATCAAAGCCGAAATCACCCCTCATCAACTCGTCGACTTCATCGAGCAGCTCAAATTCTAAACAAACCCCTTGCCATGGACTAGTAGGGCGGGGTTACAATGTAGGTAGTCATGTTGGTACTTCCTCCGGGATTTCCACTCGCAGACTTTATAACATCGCATTTATTAGAACCTCACCTAGCTCATATCCAATCGAGTTCTCCGCACGCAGGATCTAAGTAAACGGCTTAGCATCTATAGCGGACAGCTTCCGCCTCTGGGATAACCCTCTGGTAAACCCGTTTGCCGCTTAGTTACTAACACTCTGACGGCTTTTTCTCTTTTAACTTAAGGTCTAAGCCATGAGACCAAAAGCGATGATGTTTGAGCAAAACCGGCAAAAAACGACAAAACGTAACCTAGGTTACGGTGCGAAGGCTTTTGCCTGGTTGTAGCCAAACAGGGCGGTTTTTGGACCGTGGATTTATTTTGCAGGAGGCCTTTAAATGGAGCCTGAAAATTATGACTAAA
>CAYGDJ010000020.1:0-8547 GCA_964348625.1 uncultured Candidatus Saccharibacteria bacterium
GTTCTAGAGCAGCGTCTAGTGTTCCTGAGACCTCACCGGCAGCTATCATGCTCACGTAGACTTGATTGAAGACTGCCGGGTGTTGAGCCAGTGATGCCGACAAGGCAGCACCGCCCTCTACATCAGCGATGACTTGATTGGTGACGACTCTAAGTGGTTTACTCGGTGTTTGACCAGCTACACTCCTCAGGCTTTGAATGAGCGGTAAACCAGCGTTGATAAGAGTGGCTAGCTGTCTAGAAAACAAAACTTTGTCTTTGGACCTAACACGGTTGCGGATATCATTCAGCCCGGGGATTCCACCAGTGCCCGCTAACTTTATATCTATAGGTGCGAGTCCTTGGGCATGGATCAGCTTAGCGGCAGCCTGTTCACTTTCGGCCTGAACTTCGGCCGACATCTTCTGGCCGCTGGCAATATCCCGCGCCGTATACTTATACGTCAACATGGTTGAAACTCCGTTTCAACCATGTGGTAGACAGTAGACAGTAGACAGTAGACAGTCCGGCTCTTAGCCGAGTTATCTTGTTCCGAACTGTAAACTGTAAACTGTAAACTGTTCACGGTTTTAGCCTCTCATCAATCTGTCTAATTCTTCGATATCAACGGCTACGTTTCGGGCCTCATCATAGGTAATTGTACCGTTATGGATCAGACTCACCAGCGTTTTGTCCATGGACTGCATGCCGTGTTCTGCACCGGTCTGGATGACTGCCTCTAACTGGTGGCTTTTGCCCTCGCGGATAATGTTTCGTACCGCCGGAGTAGCGATCAAAATTTCGGCAGCTGCTACCCGTCCGCCACCTATTGATGGTACCAGACGCTGGGCACAGATAGCCATCAGCATATTCGCCAACTGAGCCCGAATTTGGGGCTGCTGGTGCGGCGGAAATACGTCTATCATACGGTCGATACTCTGGCTAGCGCTGTTTGTGTGCAGTGTCGCGAACACCAAGTGGCCGGTTTCGGCAATGGTAATAGCCGCTGCTATAGTCTCTAGATCACGCATCTCACCGATCAGCACAACATCAGGATCTTGACGCAAACTACTACGCAGCGCCGCCGAGAAAGAATAGGTATCATAGTGGACTTCACGCTGAACCACTACTGATTTATTGGACTTGTGGGTAAATTCGATTGGGTCTTCGATGGTTACCACGTGCGCTGAGCGTTCCATGTTTATCTTGTGGACTAATGCTGCCAGAGTGGTGGATTTACCCGACCCAGTAGGACCAGTAACCAGTACGAGTCCTCGGGGATAATCGGTAAATTTGTTAACAATTGGCGGCAATCCAAGCTGTTCGATGGTCAGGATTTCATTCGGGATCAGACGCAAGGCCGCAGCCAGGTTGCCTCGTTCGTGGAAGGCGTTGACACGGAACCGTCCCAAGTCACCAAAGGCAAAGCTGAAGTCGAATTCCTTATCTTTTAGCAGAATCTGCTTTTGGTCCTCATCCAAAATAGCAAAGATGAGCGATTCGACACTTTCCTCGGTCAAGGCATCTGCCCCGCTAACTGGTACCAGCGCACCATCGACACGCAGCATCGGCGAAAGACCAACTTGCAAATGAAGGTCTGAAGCCTTTTTCTTGATAACTTCCTCTAGTAATATCTCGATCCTTGGTTGTGATGCAGCTGCCACCCTAATATCTCCTTCCGTCGACAATTTTCAATTTACAATTTTCAATTTTCAAACTCTGGTTCCTGTATGCTGCATTCGTCTTCATGGTTTTCCTTTTAGGCGCTGCCTTCGGCAACTACTCTGTTAACTTCCGAAAGGGTTGTCTGGCCTGCTAATACTTTTAGGTATCCGTCCTCCCGCATTGTAACCATCCCTTGTGCTTGCGCAGCTTTTTGTATTTCACTGCTTGTTGAACGCTTGAGGATTAGATCCTGAATTGCATCTGTTACCTCAAAGACCTCGTATAGTCCCATTCGTCCCTTGTAACCGCCGGATATTTCAGAACTATCTTTGCCTTTGTATAAAGTATAAGCATTTTGCCCCCTAAGCGGCAAGCTTTCGTAACCAAGATCAGTGGCAATCGCTTGTACGTCTTCTGATTTTTCTGGTAAAAGATGGCCTATATTCTGGTGTATGGCTTCGGTTTCTGCCTTGTCGGACTGATAAGTTTCCTTGTCTTCGACAGAGATACGCCTAACTAGACGTTGCCCAATAACTGTGTGGACAGTACTTGCAATCAAAAACGGTTCAATACCCATATCAAGCAAACGAGGCAAAATACCGGCAGCAGAGTTAGTGTGTAGTGTTGAGAAGACCAAGTGTCCGGTCAATGCCGCCTGGAGAGCTAGCTGGGCGGTTTCTTTATCACGAATCTCACCAACCATAATGACATTTGGGTCCTGGCGCAGTATAGAGCGCAGGCCGGTAGAAAAAGTTAGGCCAACATCATTATTAACTTGTATTTGGTTAACTCCGGCAACTTTATATTCCACCGGGTCTTCAAGCGTTACGATGTTGATCGAGTCATTCTTTATCTCCTGGATAAGGGCATACATCGAGGTCGACTTACCAGAGCCAGTTGGACCTGAAGTTAGTATCATACCGTTAGATTTTGTGAGGCCTTTGCGGATGGTTCGTAGCGCTCGACCGTAGTAGCCCATATCTTCCAGCTTCAAGCTGGTACCGGTTTTATCTAGCAAGCGAATAATTACTTGTTCACCCCATACCACTGGAGAGATAGCTATACGTAGGTCAATGTCTTTGTTGCCAACCTTGACCGTGAAGGTACCGTCTTGTGGAATGCGGTGTTCGTCAATCTTCAGGCTAGACAAGATTTTTACGCGAGATACTAAAGCTGGCTCAGTACTCTTTGGGAGTTTCATGATTTCTCTTAGCACTCCGTCTATACGACAACGTATTCTGAGCTCATTTTCGAGCGGTTCAATGTGAACGTCACTCGCCCGATTGATGGCAGCATATTCTAGTATTGTCGACAGAGCCTTACTAATCGGCGAGTCCTGGACTATTGTTTTGATATTTTTTTCAGTCTTCTTGCCGGTTTTTTCATCTTCGGCTATTTTCGCCCTGAGCTCTTGCTCTTCCAGAGAGTTTGGTAAATCGTTGCTGCTGATTGATAGCTGGTATTGCTCCAATACGTTCTTAATACCTTCTTCGCTAGCAGCATATACTTTAAGTGGTCGGCCAATCTTATTGGACAAGAAGTCAACGGCTTGTACATTGCCGGCATCCAGCATGGCAACAACCAGGCGGTTTTGCATCTCTCCTATCGGTACGGCCATGTAGCGTTCGGCTATATCATGAGATAATAACTGGAGAATGTCGGAGTCAATTTTGACATTAGATAGGTTGACATAAGGTACTTTGGTGATATGGGCTACGGTCTTGGTCAATACTTCGTTCGAAATATGCCCCTCACTAAGCAACAAGCTCAAGATGGGCGTATGTTCTGCATCGGCTTTAGTTCGTAGCACGTTTAACTCGGCTTCACTTAAAAGACCGTCGCCTAATAACTTTTGTTCAACTTGTTCTTGAACTGCAACCGATAAGACGCTCATGCCGTCGCCCTCACCTACTGCGCGTTATTAAAGGGATTCGTGTTGGTGGTGTCGCCGATTTGGATAAGCTTGGTTGGATTAATTGACTGGTCATTGAAATACCTTTTGAATCTTGCGTCACTACTTGGTGTTGGGAAATCGGCGGTAATCTTTTGTACTACTTCAACTTTCGTTGAACGGTCTTTTGGTGGATCAAATAGTTTCCCAGATAGTATGAAAGAAAATACCGCACTAATGGAAGCTACGGTAACGATAGTAATTATGTCTTTCTGTTTCACTTCACCACCTCCTTGCCTATGCCTAGCGTCTTTTCCGGAAGATAGTAGGTTGTTGCTGATACGATAATCCTAAGATTGGCGTTGGTTCCTTGTATACTCATGGTTTTAATCTTGAATGGCCGGATGGACTGCTCGAACAGCCCAAGGAACGTTCCTACAGAGTTATAACTTGAATCTACACCAACCGTAAATGGTATCTCGACAACCCGAGGGTCAGGACTGCTACTATTTTGCTGCTGGGCGATTTCATCATCGGTACCGCTAAAGCTTACGTTGGCAAAGCTACTGTTGTTGAGAATTTTTTCTAGACTGCTGACAAGTGCTGGATAATCATATTTACTGGGCAGGGAGTCTAGTATGATCTTGGCATTGTCGCCATCTTTTTCGCCAGTTCCTTTTGGATTACCGCCTAGCATATTCTCTGGCGCGTCGGCAAATTGTTTGTAAGAATCAACCAGCTTGGTGCGGGCATCGAGATTTTCCTTCAGCTGTTTTACGGCTTGCTCCTTGCGACTGATAACACGCCCTTGATAGGCCCGTTTGCTGAGAAGTGATTTGGTGGCGAACAGCGAGAATATAGCCAAGATAGTCGCAACAGCAACAGCTGTAACAATTATCGTATTGGCTTTATCTATTTGTAGTCTTTTGGTGGAGAATGAAATCTTTGGCATGTTTTTACCTAATTACCTTGCTCATTGATCTGTTCGCTACCGCTAGGCTGGAATAAATCAGTTGGTTTTTCTGTTTCGGAACGTGTGGTAACGATATTTGGAACTACTAGCTTTATCTCTCTCAAGGAATCAAAAATAGTTGGGTCAAACTTGAAGTCAATCGAGTATGTTGCTCCGGTTTCAGCTTTACCGAAACTAGACAAAACTACATTGCTGAAGGCTTTGGTCTCAACCAGATCGATACTTGCGGTATATTTAGTAAACTTCAGAGTATCGGCAAATTTGTTAATGGTACTTATGGCATCTGCGGCGCCTTTTATGGATATGGTTTGTGTCTCAAAGCTTATATCAACCGAAGCCACACTTAGCTTATCTGGTGTGATTTGGGTTAAATAAGGGAACAGACGCGAGGCAACAGGCTTGGTATCATGCAAGGCTGGAATATTATTAAGCTGGTTTTGGACTGTTAAAACTTTGGTGATATCTGGCGTGTTTTCTAATTCGGACGTATATTTTTTGATGTCGGTATTTAGATCGTTTAGGTGTGTTTTCTGGAAGACATTGACTGCCGTGAAAAGCAAGATAACTACAGCAAGTAGCACCCCAGTAGCACAGGACGAAAACAGTATGACAAATCGTTTGGTCCGTCTAGCCTTGATGTGCTCGAGTTTTACGTCTGGTAGAAGGTTGAATTGAATCATAGCGACTCACCTCCGGTGAGATCGCAGTAGACAGTAGACAGTAGACAGTAGACAGTTTTAGAATTTCTATTATTAAAAACTGTAAACTGTAAGCTGTTAGCTGTTAGCTGTTTTTTCATTCTGCTCTCTCCGCCAGCCCGGCCGCCACGCCGAAGTGATTAGACACTGCCAGTAGTTCGTTTTGTCGGTCTGGAGCAAAGGCAATATTGCGCCAAGCATTGCCTATTTCAACCTGTATGGCGAACTTGTTGGCGATGTACAGAGGAAACTCCGGCAAAGCTGATGCGCCACCAGTCATGATGATACGATCTAGTTTGGCGTCAGTGTAACGTGTCTGGAAAAATTTGATAGATTTGTCTATCTCCGATACCAATAGATCGATTGTACCAATGATGGCCTGGTAGATCTGCCCCTCCAGCTTGTCGTGGCTTAGGCCAAATTTGAAGACGAATTGTTCAGCTTGTTTCTGGTCGATGTTGAGGTTTTGCATGGCCGCTTTGATGACAGCGTCGGAGCCAGTTGGAATTGAGCGGGTCAACCGCGGCGCGCCAGCCATGGCGATCACCAGATCAGTAGACTGGTTTCCGATGTCCAGTACCATTTGCGGCACACTAGTTTCATGAGCCAACATGGCTCTGGTCAGGGCAAGATTGTCCGGCTCAAACGCAATCACATTTAGCCCTATGGACTCCAGCATGTCCAACCGAGATTCTACAAAATCATTCGTCACGCTACTCAGCAAGATCTCTACTTTTGTCTTGTCCTGAGGTGAATCACCCAGTAATGCCCAGTCGATCTTGGAGTCTGCCACAGCAGTCGGGATCATAGCATCAGCCTGGTATTTGATGGTTTTGGCCAGTTCGGCCGAACTCAACCGACCAACGTCAAAGACGGCGGTGAAGACTTTCTGAGACGGGATTCCCACGGCAACGTTTTTTGTGGTCACACCGGCCTCGGCCAACATATCACGGATGATCCGAGCCAACTTCTGCTGGTCAGCTTTGGAATCACTGTTGGCTAATTTTGCTTCTAGGGGCATGGCTGCGTACCGAACCAAACTCTTGACTGGTCCTGTACCATGAGCTTCGACAACACGTATAGCGCTGGTGCCTATGTCGAGACCAAAGAAACCAGATACCCCACTCAGTATGCTCATTGTTCCAGAACTCCGATTTTTGTTGTTTTACTCATTCGTTTATATCCGCACCCTTTCGCCCCAATCGGTCATCTATCCTAACGGAACACTTATTAGCCCGATTATAGCATAAGCGTTAGGGGTTATATAGGATTTTCGCACTTTTGCGCAGATAACAGAGTGTAGGTAGCTGTAGCGAAAACTGTTTAGGTTCTGGAGGAGTAGCCTTAGAGCTCTTAGAGAATTGGTGGAGGGTTGGTCACGGAGTCGTAGGCTTTATTGGGATTAGTACCATCTGTCGGCAGGTTGTCACTTATCCAGAAATCCGGAGAGAAGTTAAATGTTTCAGCTGCCCGGATTCCTGCCCCGAGGTAGGCATTCTCAGTATGTAAAGCATCGGTAACACTGTATGGAAAGCGCAAGAAACGGATGCGAGGAACTGATACGGCACCATTGATGACTAACGGAACACCAGTGGGAGAGTTGGTACAGTTCGCTACTAACCCCACGTCCGAAAACAGGCTACTGCCGCTGGTACATGTAAACATCGTCCCGAGACGGGAAACGAAGACACCATCAAGGCGCTGGACGCTAGAGTTCACGTAGATGTTATCTCGGGCGATTATGGTTACGCTCGGGATGCTTGCCGGTGTAGCGTAAAAGCCGCCGGCGTAACTTAAGCTAGTACCCGTCAAGGTGACATGACCATCGACATATATGGTAAGACGTTTGCCATTTGGAATAACGGCGTCAATATTTAAGGTGGTGTCGGCGTTGAAACGATGGGTACCGGCAGACATGGCGGATATGTTGGTGGTTGCTGGTGCGGTGCCGGAAGCTCCGGCATACCAATCCGGAGCACAGGCGTTACTACCAAAGCCACCGCCAAAGCTAGAACCACCGGCTGTATTAGAGAATGTCGCACCTTTTAGAGGCTGAAATATGGAGGTTGACAGACTGGAAGCTGCCGAAGCAAATTCCAGAATGTTGCCAGTGGCAAATACACCAGCTTGGCTGCCAGAACCGGCGTTGCCAATTCCGAAAGTACCGTTATTGAAGGCTCGGATATCTGCGGTGGCTCCTGATGTACAGGGTGTACCAAACCTGTCACCGACCCTTACGTCGCCTCCATAGGCTTTTAGATAAGGAGTCCGGCAATTTACGGAAGTGAACGTAATGGGAGGGGCTGAGTAGATGCCATTATTTACTCGTACATACCATGTAGTGCCAGTGCCGAGTCCTGTCATTGCGGTCCCTACCCCAACCAGAGTAAAGCCGTTTGGCGCCGGCGTTTCGGTGACATTGCCAGCCCATTTGGAATAATGATTGGCTGTAAACGTTGAGTTTGTGGCAAGGTATGCATAGAAACCATCTGCACTACCAGGACCTATGTCATTACCAGGCTGGCCGGTCCATCTGATGGTAGCGCTCGATACTCCTGTACTACTACAGGATACTGTTACACTGACATTTCTTGGCGGGCAGTTTATGGGGGTGAAAGACGTGGCGCTTGAGTATGTGCCATTATTGATCCTGGTGTAATATGTCGTGCCACGCACCAGAGGCGGCATAGGCTCAGGTAATCCCCCCGTCGTACGAGTGAATCCGCCAGGACCGGTAGTACTTGCCGACGAAGAAGCCGTTGGCACCCATCTGCGATAAGGATTAGAGAAGCTCGAGTCAGTAGACAGCTCTGCCCAGAAGCCAAGAGCACCATCGGGGCCGACATTACCAGGCGGGCCAGTCCAAGACATAGTTACTTGTGCAAAGCCGTTTGCATCACATACCTGGCTAACGCTTGGCGTAGAAAGTGGTGGTGGCGCATTAATTTGGATGGTATTAGTCTGTCCGAGCGGAAAGTTCACACACCTTTCTGTTACAGACAGTGTGGTAGGACAGTGAATACCGCCGTCGCTCCCACTATAGCCACTCCAAAATAGCCCTCCGCTACCACTCAATTGTAGCAAAACACCGCCTCTGGTACTTCCATGAGCTGAGCCATCCCAATTATGATAACCGATACCATTAACAGTGGCGGTGCAGGTTTTAGTAGCGCCTGGCGCAATGGAGAAAGGACTGCCAACACAATTTCCGGCAAAATGAGTAGGTGGATTAATCCCGCCGGTGTACACATTCTGCGGAACTGTCGTGTTGTTACGAATGTATAATATGGCCGGTGGATAATTAATCTGGATGGTATGCCCCTCTCCGAGCGGAAAGTTCAC
>CAYGDJ010000021.1:0-8446 GCA_964348625.1 uncultured Candidatus Saccharibacteria bacterium
TGCTCAATGAATGGTCAATGTAGTTAATGAATTGAATGATTTAAAGCATTTATGTATTCATTGACACTTGAACATTGAACATTCAGCGACTAAAGGTCGCTGTCGGGGCCAGTGCGTGGCAATGGTCCAGTGTTGGGGGTCTGTGCCGGAGTTGGCGTAGGAGTTAACGTGCTTGGCTGAGTCGCTGCTGTATCCTCTTGGTCTGATGGCTGATCATTTTCGGCCTCTTGCTGTTCGTCCTGTTGTTCAGTCGTAGGCGCAGTGTCATTGCTATCAAAGACAGTGCGGTATACCCAACGTCCGCCAAAGAACAGTCCTAGAGCAATCACGATTGTGACTAACAGCGTACCGATAGCCAGCAAGCTGGCGACACTGGTACGTTCTCGCTTCTCTGCCTGATAGTAATCTTGTACTTCCGCGGGCAGCGTTGAGTCCTGATCACTGTTGCGGTTAAATGGCCAAATGCTCAATTTCATATCGGTAACTCCCTGTTCGTAGAGTTATAGTACTACCAATTCGCCTTTTTTGCAAGTTTAGAGTCGTGGGCTTACATCATGCCCATACCGCCACCCATGCCTGACATATCAGGCGCAGCGGATTTTGGTTCAGGTACTTCTACCACCAACGCACCCATGGTCATAGCCGTGCCAGCAATTGACACGGCGTTTTGAATGACTTCCTTGACCACCCGGGTCGGGTCTACTATACCGACTTCTTTGAGGATTGCTAATTCTTCTGGTTTGTTAACGTCAAATCCAATGCCGCTTTTGTCCTCCAAGACTTTTTCCAGCTTGGCTTCGGCATTGAGGCCGGCGTTGTACATCAGCTGCTTGAACGGCTCACGCAAGGCGACTTTGAGAATGGCTGCGCCCTCCGAATCAGAGCTGATGACTTTGGAAAGGTCTACCAGCGTTACACCACCACCTGGCACAATGCCCTCGGCCAAGGCTGCTTTGACCGCCGCTACAGCGTCATCAACACGGAATTTCTTTTCTTCTATTTCAGTTTCAGTCGCACCGCCGACTTTGATGACAGCAACCTTGCCCTGAAGGGCTGCGCGGCGCTTTTCCAAATTTTCGCGCTCGTACTCACTGCTGGCCGCATCAGCTTGCTTGGTAATCTGTTGAATTCGGGTTTTGATGGCTGTCGTCGTTCCACCACCTTCGATGATAGTGGTGCCATCTTTGGTGACGATGACTTTGCGGGCGCTACCGACAACATCCAAGTCAACAGTGTCAAACGTATGGCCCAGATCCTCAGAGATAACCGTGGCACCAGTCAGAGTAGCGATGTCTTCCAGTACCGCTTTGCGCCGGTCGCCAAATTCCGGAGCTTTGACGGCGATAGCATTGAAAGTGCCCTTGAGTTTGTTCAGGATCAAATTGGCCATGGCATCGCCTTCGACGTCCTCGGCTATCAGCAATAGGTCTTTTTTGCCGGACTGTACCAACTTCTCTAGCACAGGCAAGATTTCTTGTATCGAAGTGACTTTTTTATCTGTAATAACCACTGCTGGCTTGTCATAAATCGCTTCCATGCGCTCAGTGTCCGTGACCATGTAGGGGCTGACGTAGCCACGGTCAAACGTAAAGCCTTCTACGACTTCACTATCCATAGTTAGGCTCTGGCCTGCTTCTACGCTGACTACGCCATCTTTGCCGATCTTGGTCATTACATCTGCGATTAGGTTGCCGATCTCTATATCGCCAGCACTGATACTTGCCACTTCGGCAACTTTTTTGCCGGACACCGGTTCGCTGATCTGCTCCAGTTTGGCCAAAACTTCGACCGCTGCCTCTTCTAGGCCTTTGCGCAGCTGCATCGGCGTGCTAGTGCCGCCAGCGATGCGCTTACTGGCTTCGCTCAGAATGTGGTAGGTCAGGACAGTCACGGTGGTGGAACCTCACCAGCTACATCGTTCATCTTGGTAGCGGCTTGTTTGATGAGCTCGGCACCGACACTGTAACCCAGCGTATCGTCATCTACTTCTGACAATTCCACACCTTTGGCTACCGTTACACCGTCGTGAGTGACGGTTGGTCCGCCATATGATTTGCTGATGACCACGTTGCGCCCCTTTGGGCCCATAGTGGTTTTGACCGCATTATAAAGTATCTCCGCTCCGCCCAAAACTCGCTTGCGGGCATCCTCGTCATAAAAAACTTTTTTTGCCATTTATAATCTCCTCTACTTAACTATCGCGTAGATATTTTCAGATTTAATCAATAAGTACTCTTCACTACCTTGTTTGATGGCTTCATTGCTATAGCCACCGTAGATTATTCTGTCACCAGCCTTGACTTCTTTGACGTCCTTGCCCACGGCCACGACTTTGGCGGTCTTTGGCTTTTCCTGAGCCGCTCCGGTCAGATATAACCCGCTGGCTGTCTTGGCCTCGGCCTCCTCAGACACCGCAACCACATAGTCCGCTAACGGTTGTATCTTCACAGCCATAGTTCCTCCTTATTTCATCATATTTTAGCACTCTCGAGTGCCTAGTGCTAATAGCCCTTGAATACTACCGAATTCTTCGAGTAGCTGTCAAGCCGCGCTTGAAAGATTGCGTTGTACTTTAGATACGTAAGATTGATTGATACGTTCTAACAGATCGAGTATTTCCATTGGATCCTCAACTCGTTTAGTTGGGTCTTTTACCGAAAAATAATCACCTGCACTATTTGTAGGATCAGTGACTATGTCTTCACTTGATTCATACTCCCCTACGCCTTGAGTGTTTATTAGGAGTTTACTGGTTGGGCCATTGAAGTAATTGATTGCAACAAATAGGTCGTTTACCTCTAATTCTTTAAGGTCACCATCTTCTGCCTCTTCATCATAATATTCTAAAATAGGGAGACGGTATCTGACGTTAAACACATTCTTAATACGAGAGCTGCCTAAATCTGGTGCTAATTTAATGACATCGTGTTTTGCTGGGACAAACTGATTAGCACCCACCCGCAGTATGAGCTGTTCGGCCTGCGAGAGTTCATATTCTTCAAACACATCTACGATTCTGTCGTTTGCAGAATTAAGGTCGTACCGCAATCTGTGAACAAACGCAATAACCCCTGCAAGCTTATCTAGCTGGGATTCAGGTGAACCGGGTGCTGGTACATTTTCTTCCATACTCATCATAACAGTAAGAATTATTGTAACATATACACTGTAATTAAAACAGTCTTTTGTCAAAATTATTGACTGAAAGTATTTTAGGTGTAAAATAACGCTTGTCCTATCCACCAACCCGAATGGGGTGTACCTTGGCCAATCAGCAAAAGCGGTGCGTATTGGGTGAAATCACAATTCTTCACTGTGACACAAATGAGGGTAAGCGGTTGCTTCCCCGTCAATACCTATGGTCGAGCTTCCTGCCGACTGAAGAGTGTATCGAGCTCATGAATCGAGTGTCGAAAAGCATCGGAGGAATCGAAAGAGTGATGCCTTCTCTCGTGGAAGAAACCACTTTCCTCCTCGTCCTTCAACCTCAAGTGAATCCTCGCGACACGGCGGAGGAATTCATCAAGAAGTTCCGCAAGGCACTGAACCGAAAGCCGGTTGAGAAGCGGCACGAGCTTGTGGGCGGTTTCCGCAACAAACGTGCCTACGTCAAGGCGATTCCCTCCGAAGGAGAAATCATCTACACAGTAGCGGTCTGAGGCGGTACCCCTTAGTAGGCGGATCGGATTTCCCGGATGAACGCAGTCGCTAACACGTGACGCGATGAACGTTCATCCGGGATTCCGGGCTTGATATATCGGTTCTTGTGAAAGGGCAAAACGTTGAGCCATCGCTCCGTCACCCATCACCAGTCCCCGAATATCAAGCCCGCATTTCCCATTAATTTAGAGCTAATCCACCTGGACTCCCAGGTGTTTTTTTGTACAATCAATTCAGTGATCAACACCCACCTACTCATGTCCGGGGCGCAATATTTTAGCGATTATTTTGCCATCAACGCCTATATGGACGCTGTTATACCGGTAGATATCCAAAAAGCCATGTCAGAACATGACGCGATTCGAGAAGCTCTGACTACCGCTGGCGTGCAGGTTGTGCAGATCGAACCACCGGCGAACTGTCAGGATGGTGTCTACACGGCCAATTGGGGGTTAGTCCGCGGCGACAAAGCCATCCTCTCTGCTCTGCCTAAGCAGCGCCGACCGGAACAGTCCTACGCTGAAAAAGTTCTGCGGGACTTAGGCAAAGAAATCATCCATCTGCCGAACCGGCTTCGTTTCTCCGGCCAAGGCGACGCCCTGCCCTGCGGCAATCTGTTGTTCATCGGTCAGACCTACCGGACAGACCTAGCCGCTCATAAGTTCATAGCAGACACACTGGGCTTCGAACTGGTGAGTTTGCAGACCGTGCCAAAAATGGATGACGCTCATCAGCCCATAACCAATCAAGCTACCGGCTGGCCAGACAGTTTTTTCTATGATTTGGATTTGGCGTTGGCCGTCCTCACCCCTGGTTTGATCGCCTGGTGTCCCGAAGCTTTTGTACCAGAAAGCCAGGAGAAATTACGGGCTCTTTCCATCGACAAAATTGAAGTCTCGCTGAACGAGGCCATAAACGGCTTTGCCTGCAACCTAGTGTCTACCGGAGAAACGGTGGTCATGAGTGCCTACGCTCCAGCGTTACAAGCCGCAATTGAGGCCAAAGGCTTAAAAACCCTTACCCCAGATGTCACCGAACTCGGCAAAGGCGGCGGCTACATCCGCTGCATTACACTTACTTTAGATACTATTTAGCTTTCGCCAGAAGCGGCGTCAATGGCTTGCCACATCAATTCTGTTTTTCTCATAAACTCCTCTGACGGTTCATCAACTCCCCGAAGGCTGCGCATTAGACGACATTTCTCTCCGCCGATTTCAAAATCTTGGCATACTTTGGGACGATTCTCATACACACCGCAACGCTCCCATCCTTCTTCTGATACTTCTAAATAGGCACAAGTGCCCTCTAATATGTAACGGCCAAATCCTGCAGCCAGTGGTTCATACTCTCTTGCTTTTTCAACTGTCCAAGTCCGCTTATTGGGATTATTTCCATCAGTTTTATAACTTCGAGGGTAAATCACCTTCTCCCTGTCATGGTCAGCCGGTTGCGCGACAGTTATTAGTTTATTGGACCCACGCAACATGAAGGCTGCCTCCTCCAAAGTAAGAGATACGACATTCGGGCCTTTGCAACAGGCTGCCTGGCAATTTGTGCAAGCTATTTCGCTCATTTTTTCAGTCGGGTCTTAAGAGCTTTGTGGGCGGTGGCTATCTCATCCCAGGGGAATTCGATGACACGATCAGGATTATGATCATCCTGTTGCAGGTGGCGCAGCTCAGCAGCCCGTGGGCCGTTACGGAGAATGTCTTTCTCGTGGCCTTTGCCAAGCAAGATGACGGTGTCACCTGTACTAGCCCGATTGACGGCAAATTGGATAGCTTTAGCCCGATCGTGGACTATAAAGAGGTCCTTGTCACGAACTTTGCCGGATTTTTCAGTGCCGGCAGCGATTTGATCGATCATCTCCTGGCCGTCCATATCGCGATCGTCTTCTTCGGTCACCACGACTTCGTCAGCATAGCGCCCGGCGATCTCGCCCTGCACGGCTCGTTTGGCTTCATCACGCCGCCCGGCTGACCCGAACATGGCTATCAATTTGCCTTTCACGACCGGCCGCAGATCTTTAAATAATTTTTCGAAGCTGTCTGGTGTGTGAGCATAGTCGACGATGACCTCAAAATCCTGGCCTTCGTCGATGCGCTCCATGCGCCCTTCTACACTGGTCAACGCAGCAATCCCCTGCTCTATCTGGTCCTTGTTGAGACCCACCGCCTGACCGACACCGATGGCCGCCAGCGAGTTAGCCACATTGAAACTACCCGGCAGATGACACTCGATCCGGTACTCATCATCACCCGCTACAGCCACGTAACGGCTGCCGGCGGGCGTAAGTTTGACTTTCCGAGCCACCACATCACCACGCTTCATGCCGTAACGCACCGGGTTGGCGATGTCTCTGGCAAACAGCTCGGCGCTGGGATCATCGGCATTAATTATTCCAACTCGCAATCCCCGTCCATTACGATTGGTCTGCTTGAACAATAACCGCTTGGCATCCCGATATCGCTCAAACGTTCCATGATAGTCCAGGTGCTCATGAGTGACATTGGTCATGACGGCGACAGAGAACGGCACACCCCAAGTCCGCCCTTGTGCCAGCGCATGGCTGGTCACCTCAAACACCACCCACTCGGCGCCCTGGGCTTTCATGTCTTTGAAACGCCGGTGAAGCGTCGGCACGCTGACTGTGGTCATGTGTTCTCTTTGGGGCTGTAGATCATTGCCTACCCCATAGGCTACGGTAGTCATCAGACCCACTTTGAAACCAGCTTCTGTCAACATGCGGTGAATCATGAAGCAAGTGCTGGTTTTGCCATTCGTCCCAGTCACGCCTATGACTTTGAGACCTCGAGCTGGAAACCGATTCAAGGCATTCAGCAGTACCGCCTCGCCTAAGTGTCCATATGGCTCAACTTTTCGAAACAGCTGGGTCGGGATAAATTTTTTGACTAATCCTCTAATATCCATGCAGCTATCATACCCTACAAATGACCCGCCGCAGGCAAAATTTAGACAATTTTGAAACGGGGGTAGAATTCCATGACTTTGGCGGTTTCAAGCTCTCCTTGAGTCGTATGAACCACGTTGGCCGCAACTTTAGATAAACCAATTGCTTTCAATGTTTCACTATCATAAACAGCTATGACCGCTCCCTCTCCTGTGCCAGCAAAATGTATCGGATTGGTCCACTTCGATGATGAGTCGTATAAGCCATCCACGTCGTTAAGGTAAAATGTATTGCGCCCATCCCGAGCGGCATTAATCTCGTCCTTGGTAGCTGCTACCCTTTCCACGTACTCCTGTTTGATCGCTGGGTTATCAATGAAGACTCCTTCGGTTTGCAAACGATTTGCCTCACGTACCGTTTGCCGTAATCGCTCTTCTGCGTCAGCACTGATGGCGTTAGCGGTTTTGGGATAATTCTTTGAATAGCCGCTAAACAGCACTTTCTCAGGGTTAATCCCAAGTTGCCCGAGTGTGGTTATGAGTGCAGCCGCGATTCTTTCTGCTTGATCTTCTAATACGCCATAGTCTTTATCCATGGCGTAGGCATAATCATCATTTAGAGCGTTAACTCTAAAAAGTTCCGCGGACGAGCAACGCACAATGTCTGTCATTTAGTACTATTATACACTTTATCTGTTTAAGCGTCAAATACTTCATCTGTTATACTGGACTTCGGTGAAGGTCTTAGGTATTGAAACCAGTTGTGATGAAACGGCCGCGGCGGTCGTGGAGGACGGCAAGAAATTGCTGTCTAATGTTGTGCTGTCCAGCATGGATTTGCACGCGGCTTATGGTGGCGTGGTGCCAGAAATTGCTGCTCGCAGCCACATTGAGGCAATTAACCCTGTGTTAGAGCAAGCCCTGGAACAAGCTACATGCACATGGAACGACATTGATGCGATTGCCGTCACTTACGGTGCTGGGCTGGGCGGATCATTGTTGGTCGGGGTGATGACAGCCCGAACCTTGGCGATTATCAAAAACAAACCCCTGTACGCTTGCAATCATGTCGAGGGTCATATTTATGCCAACTTCTTGACTAGTACTCCCCTGCCCGACTATGCATTACCAGAGATGCAACCAAAATTTCCGATGCTCGGCCTGATTGTATCTGGCGGACATAGTCAGTTGGTTCTATGGCGTGATCACTTTGACTACACGCTACTGGGCCAAACCCACGATGACGCCATCGGCGAAGCGTTTGATAAAGTCGCCAAAATCCTCGGTCTGCCCTACCCTGGTGGGCCGAGTGTCGGCCAAGCCGCCAAATTGGGCAACCCATACGCTTACGTTTTTCCTAAAGCTCAACTCAGCTCCCTCAGTCCAGCACTTCAAGACATTAGATCTAAGATCTCAGCGAGCAAAGTAAGCTATGATTTCTCTTTTTCTGGCCTTAAAACTGCCGTTCTCCGGGCTGCCCAGACCGCGATTGGCGAAGACCACACATTCCCCTCTGTAAAGCTGTCAGAACGCCTGTCTGAGGCCCAGAAGGCCAACATTGCCGCCAGTTTCCAGCATGTAGCCATCGAAACAGTGGTGGATAAGACAATTCAGGCATACCAGGAGTTCCAGCCTAAATCTGTTGTCATCGGAGGCGGCGTAGCCGCCAGCCCCGAACTGCGCCGACAGTTAGCTGAACGACTCCCCATCCCCATTAATTATCAAGATTTCAAACTAATGACCGACAATGGCGCCATGATCGCCACCCTCGGCTGCTACAAAGCTCTGCTCAATCAGCCCACCGCCGACCCCTACTCCCTGGAAATATCTCCCAACCTATCAATGTAACATTTACTACATTTGTCAATATTGAGGC
>CAYGDJ010000022.1:0-3019 GCA_964348625.1 uncultured Candidatus Saccharibacteria bacterium
GCGAAATAACTCTGTCGAAATTATTTAATCCGTCAGGGGCCGACTCTGCGGCAGCTGGCGCCTTTGGAGCCGCCGGCATTGTTGCAATCATATCGGTAACTGGCTTTGGGATAATTCTAAGTTATCTGTTTGTTGGTCTGATCATGCTCCTGGTTGGGTTTTTTGTGTTGGCGTTTCGGCAGTTCCTGATCATTGCTTTGGCGCTGGTAGCTCCGCTAGCTATCCTGGCGTGGATTTTTCCAGGTAACGACAAGCTATGGAAACTATGGTGGGGTAGTTTTTCGAAGCTGCTTATGATGTTCCCCTTGATTACGCTTCTGCTGGGCATAGGGAGAGTCTTCGCTTCCATGATCAACAAAACTGGAGGCAGCGGATTGATCGAGATCTCTTTGAAATTTATGGCCTACCTTTTGCCTTACGCATTCATACCATTTACGTTCAAGTTCGCCGGCGGCTTGTTTGCCACCGTCTCCGGCATGGCCCAGGACCGCAGCCGCGGACTATTCGACCGGCAAAAGAAATACCGTCAAGAGGCCCGTGCCGGCTTGAGAGAGCGTTCCAGTGGTGGCAACCGATTTAACAAAAACCGTGGAATTGTACGTGCTCTGAAGCTAAATCAACTAGCTGGCTGGGGAGCTGACCCGTTATCCAACGCCGCTTATTACGGTAGAGGCATCCCGGGCCTTTCCGGCAAGGGACAAAAAATCAAAAGTGCCATAGAAGCGCAGTCTTCCGATCAGACTGGCAAGCTTTTTGAGGAGCTAAACAATACCTACAAATTCAATGATAAAGCCTACCGTGCCCTAAGTGGTGCTCATCATGGATTTAGCGAAGACACACAAAATAAACTAAGGGAGGCGGGTTTGCATGGCAAAGCGCCGACAAGTTTGCAAGATTTTCAGAAAATTTCATCGATTCTTTCACAAAGCGACAGCGCCACTGAACAGGTAGCAGGCAATGCGTTGCTTGGTGCCTCGGGCAGACTGGCAAGTCTGTACTCAGATCCAGAAATGGGCAAGGCAAATGCCCAGGCTGCCGGGATAATGGGATTGTCAGCACATGGCTTTGCTGATGGTAGGGATTTAGCGTATGTTGGCAACGATCTTATGGAAGGCGGTGTGTCTACCGAACTTGCGCAATCATTTATTAGCGGTGCCCAGGTTGCCGGTCAACGTCAGCGACCTGACATTAAAGCCGGTTACGGCACAGTCTTTGAGAACGGCCAGTTCGTAGATGGCGTAGGCGTAGATCCAGCAACTGGTAAAGTTGGTGCGCGTGCTAGGAGTCTTATAAAAACACTGTCTTCTGCTGATCTAGCTAGCGCCAAGGGCGGCTCACTTGAAACATTAACACCGGCCATTTCCCAGGCACTCCGTGAAGGAAGTGGTGCAGTGGCAACTAGAGTAGAATCTGGGGAAGGCAGCGATGCTGATTCCAAGCTCTACGGTGAGGCCAAGGCAGTAAAAGAACAGCTCTACAGTTGGGCTGGTCCATATTCACAGGCATCGGTGGACGTCAAAAGACAAGCAATGGAAATTATTAAAGACAATGGATTTCAGGAAGAATTCGAGCAAAGAACTAGAGCGGAGACAGCATCAGACCGCTTAAAACGTGGTGAGGGGGCGACGGGTGGCGGTGCAGAGGACGAAGGCGGAGCCCCTCATTAATAAACAGGTTGGTTTGCAGTTGGGTTGTTGAAGGGGGTGGGGTAGTTGTGTGAGGGAGCGGGATCTCGCAAGTGCTTTCGTACAGTTGCGAGACCCCGCTCCACTGACCTCATGGGTTGAAAACCACATTGAACAAAATATGATTCACAAGAAGGGCACTTCCTACAGGAAACGTGTACTTTAGAACCCTGGCAAAGAGCAGCTTGACTTTCTTTGTAGTGCCATCGACCAAAGACTCGCCGAAGAGGCCAAAGCAAAGAGCTACAAAGCCCGAAGCAAAAGCCACGATTAGCAGCCCGACCACATGCACGACGTTGTCTGGTTCTGCCCTAATGTAATCCCATATAAACAAAACCACACCAACAGCAATGCAATACGTCATGTACAACAATGTGTCATCTCCTTTTCAAACAAACCCAACTGTCAAGGTACAAGAGAAGGAAGCAAAAGTGCCTGCAACTCCTCCAGAAACTCGTCTCTCACGAGTCTGTATATAATATCATATTCATGTGTTTATGCAAATACTCAAGTTCTGCCCCTAGGCTAGCTGTGGTTTGCGCCTGTTGGGCGATGATATCCTTCGCCAATGGCAACAATCTTATACCGCACGCCAAGTCGGCTACCCACAACCGGGACCACCCCGCTCGCTTGACAAAAGTTAAACTTTAACTTAAACTTTAACTATGAATACCATTACAGCTAAAGAATTACGAGACAATTTGGGTAAAATCGCCAAGCGCGTTGAGGGTGGAGAGCATATCTACGTCAGCTATCGCAATAAGTTGTCATTCAAACTGGAACCTGCGCAAAAATCTGCCCCCAAAGTTAAAAACCTTGCGGGGTTGGAGGCGTTCTTGGACGCACCTAAGAAATCGTCGCCCTATGACCCCCAGAAAAGTGTCAAACAAATATATCATGAGTTATTAGATAAAAAATATGGCACCTGATAAGGTTTTTGTTGACGCGAACGTCATCATCGAAATACTTGAATCAAGGCCAAAACAAAACCAGGCAATGCGGGCTCTGCGGCAAGTGTCTGGCAGGGTTTATATATCGACACTAACCTGTCATATCATCGCTTATGTGTGTATAAAACGGTCGGGTCTTGATGTCATAGAGCAAATATTGGCCGATTTTGACAAGCTCAGTCTGGAACAGAACGACGTCAACTGGGCTTTTGCGAACCGGAGGAATAACGACTTTGAGGACGCATTGCAACTGGCAGTTGCTATCCGCAACGGGTGCGATACCTTTCTGACGTTCGACCAGCCACTTCACAAAGCCTACAAAGACCTGCCAAACATCACAATTGAGCTTTTATAGAACCATTCCTATCAAAGTGACCTGGACTT
>CAYGDJ010000022.1:3119-7902 GCA_964348625.1 uncultured Candidatus Saccharibacteria bacterium
CCGTTGACACCATAACGTTATAGCGTTATAATGCTAAGCTATGAGTACACTTACAGACAGAACAACAATTTATTTAAACCCTTCGGTGAAAGATTTCATACAACACAAAGCAATAGCCGAACGTACTTCTGTATCTAAAGTAATCAATGATTACTTTGCGGATATGCTAGAGGACTTGTACGATGTGAAGACCGTCCAAGAGCGGCGCCGTCAGACCACTGTCAGTTTTGAAGATGTACTGACGGAAGCAGGCCTAGATTATGCCGACTTACGCAGTTAGATTTACCCGCTCTGCTCAGAAGGAATTTAAAAAGCTCGACAAAACCGTCTCCCTAAGGATTGCCGAGGCGCTGGTCGTACTGTCCAAAGACCCTCGCAAAGGTAGCGTGAGGCCTATGGTTGGGGTGAGCAGCTGGCGGTTAAGGGTTGGTAATTACCGAGTTGTGTATGACTTTGCTGATGCTGAACTGGTGATTTTGATTATCCGTGTTCGTCACCGTCAAAGCGCCTACAAATAACTTTCCGGTGGCTGTATACCGTTAGCTGTTTACTGTATACTTTTTTTGATGGCAACATATAAAGTAATCCAAGACATCGAGGCCGAGGACAAACTGCTGGGGCCGTTGACGTTGAAGCAGTTTATCTTTGCTGGCATCGCTCTGACCTGCGCCTATCTGGGCGTCATGTCCATCGCCAGGGGCGTGCCGTTGCTGCTTATACTTCTCGCACCACCGATGGTTTTCACTGGCGTGATGGCCTGGCCATGGAGCCGTGACCAGCCGACTGAGACATGGCTGCTGGCCAAGCTTCGGTTCTTCTTCAAACCCCGCCGGCGCATCTGGGATCAGAATGGCATGAAAGAATTGGTGACCATCACCGCACCCAAGCGCGACGAGCACATCTACACCAACAACCTGTCCCAGACCGAGGTAAAGAGCCGTCTGCAAGCCCTGGCTAACACCATAGACAGCCGCGGTTGGGCGATCAAAAACGTCAATGTCAACCTGTTTGCCCAGCCAGCCTACGCCGGTGCTTCGACCGACCGGCTGATAGACCCTATGAGCCTGCCGAAGGAAGTCAGCAACACTGATGTTACCCCATCCGACGACATTCTGGACGAGCAAAACAACCCCACCGCCCAACACCTGGACCAGATGATCCAGGCCACTTCAACGGCTCACCGCCAGCAGCTGGTGAACCAGATGCAACAAGCCGCCAGCAACCCTGGCCAGACGCCGGAGCAGGCCGATTATTGGTTTCTGAACCAGACGACCGCACCCCAAGCCGGTATGGCTACGTTCGATAATTCTGCCCTGGTGGCACCAGGAAACAATTCAACCAGCAGCACCTCTATATCTAAGCAAGACGAGCAAGCGCTGCTGGCTCAGCTCCACAAACAAGAGAGACCCAAAGCCGCGTTCGGCCACATGAAAACCATCGACCCTGAGGGTAAAAAACAGATAACAAAAGACAAAAAGCCGGACCTCCAAGCACAAGCAATCGTACCAAAGACACCCAGCCCGGCTAATCAACAGCTGTCGCAGAACAACGATTGGGATGTCGCCACCATCGCCCGCCAGGTCAACAAACCAAAACAAGAACCACCCGATAATGAGGTGGTAATATCCTTGCGTTAACTTTTTGCGGTTCCTGAATTTTCAAGTACCAATTTTCAATTTTCATTCAATTATTGAGATGTTTGGGTCATTAAAAATTAATATTTGCCCATACTCTGTACTTTGAGCCATAAGCTCAATCGTCTATACTTGAGTAACGAATGAACTTGATCAGGACAATGGGCAATATATCTAATGAATCCTAATGACCAGAGCCAACAACCAAGCATGGTGCCGCCACCCCCACCCGTGGCAGCGCAACCGGCGGTGCCAGCCCAAAATCCCTACGCCGTCCCAGCTGCACCAAGGCCGGTAATGCCCCAGCAGCTATCGCCCTTGGGCCAGCCGAATCTGTCACAACCTGGCATGCAGGCTGCGTCGGCTCCGCGTGTGAACGTCAAATCCAATCCCAACAGCACGCAAAACACTCTGCAGATCGCTGAGATTCGCGACGGTATCGTCATCATGAACGATGGCACTTTCCGATCTGTCATAATGGTCAAATCGATCAACTTTGACCTGATGAGCCCTCAGGAACGCGAGGCCGTGGAGTACAGCTACCAAGGCTTCCTGAACTCGCTATACTACCCGGTGCAGATATTCATCCGGTCTCAAAAAGTCGACATCCAACCCTATATCGACAAACTCGACAAAATCCGCTCAGAGCATGACAACATGCTGCTGGCGCTGCTGATGGAAGATTACATCAACTACATCGCCGCGCTTAGCGAGCAAACCAACATCATGGACAAGAAATTCTATGTGGTAATCCCGTATTTTCCGGAGCTCAACGTCAAACGAGCGCTGGATTCCAGCAAAGGATTCATCAAAGGCATCAAAAACATCTTTGGCGAAAAGGAACAGCATGTCGTCGTCAACGAGCCCGACCTCCAAAAAGCCAAGGATGAACTTCGCAACCGCGTCCAAGCGACTTTGAACGGCCTGGGCCAGTCCGGCATCCAGGGCTTGCCGTTGGATACCCAGGAATTGATCGAGTTGTATTACGACACCTACAATCCCGACACGGCCACCCGCCAACAGCTGAAGAACTTTGATGATCTGACCGCACCAGTCATAACCAAAGGCCAAGGAGCTGCGCCACAACCTAATTTAGAGCGAGAATTACAATGATAAGCTTGTGGCAAACTTCAAACTTCAAACTTCAAACTTCAAATCTTTGGAATTTGGTGTTTGGTGTTTATTTGAAATTTGATACTTGGTGTTTGAAGTTTAATCCCAAGGAGACTTTCTAATGGCCTTCGGCAAAAAGAATCAACCAGGACTGGATCCTGTGTCATTGGCTGAAGCCCAGCGGGTTCGCGAACAGCAAGAAGTCACCGCCGCCTTCCAAAAGGGCGTAACAGCGCTGCGCGATTTCATAGCCCCCAGTTCGATTGAGTTCAATTCGTCGTACTTCCACCTAGGCACACGATTTGCCCGCACCTACTATGTCTACGGCTACCCTCGCCAGATCTTCACCGGCTGGCTGAGCAGTATGATCAACCTCGACGAAATCATAGATCTCAGTATGTTCATATATCCGGTGGAGAGCCAGGTGGTCTTAGAGAATTTGCGCAAGAAGGTCTCCCAACTCGAAGCCGGCATCATGATCGATTCCGAAAAAGGCCGAGTCCGTGACCCTGGCAAACAGGCCGCCGTTCAGGACGCCGAAGAAATGCGCGACAAACTCCAGGTCGGTGAGGAACGCTTCTTCCGTTTTGGGCTGTACTTCACCATCTATGCCAGCAGCATGGACGAGTTGGAGTTCGTCTCCCACAAAGTCGAATCACTGTTGGGCCAGCAGCTGACCTATTCCAAACCAGCCACCTCCCAGCAAGAGCAAGGACTCAACAGCACCGTGCCGCAGTTCACCGACCAGCTGCAGATCCGCCGCAACCTCAACACTGGCGCCCTCAGCACCAGTTTCCCATTCACTTCGGCCGACCTGACCCAGGACAACGGCATCCTCTACGGCATCAATATGCACAACTCCGGTCTGGTCATTTTTGACCGATTCTCCCTGGAGAACAGCAACTCCGTGGTGTTCGCCAAATCCGGTGCCGGCAAATCCTTCGCCGTCAAACTCGAGGCACTTCGCAGTATGATGTTCGGTACCGAGGTCTTCATCATCGACCCAGAGAACGAATACCAACGCATGGCCGAGGCTGTCGGCGGAGCCTATGTCCGCCTCAGCCTGAATTCGCCAACACGTATCAATCCATTTGACTTGCCCAAGGTCGTCGATACCGAGGAGGCCGACAACGCTCTGAGATCCAACCTCATCACTCTGCATGGGTTGTTGCGCCTGATGATGGGCGGCGCCCAGGCTCAGATGATGGGCGGCACAGCGGCCATGATGCCAGCCCTCAGTCCAGTCGAGGAATCTGACCTAGATGCTGCCCTGATCGAGACCTATGCCAAAGCCGGCATCACCAACGACCCGCTGACCCACACCGCCCAACCACCGACCATCAGCGACCTCTATGACACGCTGTTGCACATGGGCGGCAGCGGCCCGCAATTGGCCCAACGCCTGCGCAAATACACCACCGGTACCTTCGCCGGCATATTCTCCCAGCAATCCAACATCGACATCAACAATCCGCTAGTCGTCTTCAACATCCGCGATCTGGAGGACGAACTCCGACCGGTTGCTATGTACATCGTCCTGAACTTCATCTGGAACAAGACCAAGACCGACCAAAAGAAACGTATTTTGGTGATTGACGAGGCCTGGCAGCTGATGAAATACGAGGACTCCGCTAGCTTCATGTTCAGCCTGGCCAAACGGGCCCGCAAATACAACCTCGGCATCACCACCATCTCACAGGACGTCGAAGATTTCATGGGTTCACGCATGGGCCGAGCCATCGTGGCCAACGCCAGCATGCAGATTTTGCTGAAACAATCGCCGTCGGCCGTCGACGTATTGTCCGATGTCTTCAAACTGACCTCTGAGGAAAAGAAGCGCCTCAGCCAATTTCCAGTCGGACAGGGCCTGTTCTTTGCCGGCCAAAATCACGTCCACATCCAGATTGCCGCCAGCCCAACGGAAACCGGCCTGATCACCACCAACCCCGAACAAATTAAACAGATGGAACAGACCGGCGAGCTGACCCAACCTGAACAAGGCACCATTGATCTAGATAACCGCCTGTACCCAAATA
>CAYGDJ010000023.1:0-4780 GCA_964348625.1 uncultured Candidatus Saccharibacteria bacterium
GCTTGGACAGCGTATACACGAGGAGGTGGAGCCTTATGAGCAGGAATTTTTGATTGACAAACTAATGGGTGTTTACGATCGAAGTATGTCAGCAAAATACCGGGGCCAATGGTATGCCGGCCGTCAAGATAAGCCACCAGTTAACACCTACGATTTTGTTCGGCAGCAGAACGATCTTTTGAAAACCTATCTAGCATCAAGTAATAGTTTCACTGGTGGTGACAAAGATTATAATTTGGCAGCTGCCATGGAAGCACGCTACTTGCAACACCGCAAGACTGGCCAGAGCACTGCGCCTGGTTATTATCATGATTTTTCACTTACAGCTCACCTAATGGCCCAGGAGGAAATGCTGGATGCCGGTACGGTTGCACGGCAAACCGGCGCAATTTTTAGTGGCTGCGGCGCAACGATTGGCTCGGATACAGCACAATCCATGATTACGGGTACTGAACAGCTTGAGAAATCCGGCTATGGCAACAAGGCCGACAAACTACCGGATGATAGGTTCGGCTCGCGTTATTTCAACTGTCCAAATGGGCACCCAAATGTCCGCAAAGAAAAAAATAAATTGCTTCCTCACTGTCAAACCCGTGGCTGTAAGGCGAAGGTAAGTTGCAAATAATGGCACAGTTAACCAAAGAGATGTATAAGCACCAGAAAGCTGACTGTGAGGGTTTATGTGACGTCGACCACGACCGTATTGCTAGCGATAACCCAAATCTCATGCCGTGTGTAACCTGTCCGTTTTGCACACAAATCGTTGATGCAGTCCTGACTCCAGGTACTATAAGCTGCCCAAAGTGCCAGGTAACCGTCGAGAGATAAAACAGGTATAATGGATAGACCATGAAACGATCTTTTGCGTGGAGAGGACTGTTGGTATTGCTGGGCATCGCGGCTGTTTTGCTGACGGCTCACGGGGTCATACAGTACCTGAACCTGGAAGTGTACCAGGAAAAGCAAGGCCAGGTGTTTGAGTTGTCCAACCGGCTGGATGTTGACGATGAGGTCAGTTTGCCGACGTGGTTTTCGCAGTTTTTGCTGTTGGCAATTGGTTGCAGTAGCTTGCTCGTGGCCAGGCTAGAAACCAAAAAATCGCACAAAAAAGCTTGGCGGTTTATAGGCATTATCGGCATATTGTCCTCTATCGATGAGGTAGCCTCAATTCACGAGCTGGTGCTTCAGACAGCACATTTGTTGTACTACGGCGAAGTTATTCCCACGGCTGCCATGAATGCCTGGTGGTTGCTGCTGCCGTTTATCCTTGGTGCTGGTTTGCTGCTACTGCGGTGGTTGTACCACGTCCTACCACGGAAGACATGGTGGTTGTTTTTCTTTGGCGGCAGTATGTATGTAATCGGGGCAGCCGGATTTGAACTGCTCAGTAATGATTTCGTCAAAACAAGCTTCATGTACCAAGGGATAATGACCGGGGTTGAGGAAATGTTTGAAATGTTCGGCAGTATGGTTGTGCTCTACGCAGTTCTGAAATACCTGGAAACTCATCATTCCGACAAAATTAGGCGTGCCTTAACCGCCCTCAAAAATGCCTAAAATAGGAATCTACTCTGGGTCGTTTGACCCAGTACATGATGGGCATATAGCGTTTGCCAACGAAGCTGCCGAGGCACAGGGCTTAGACAAAGTGTTCTTCCTGGTAGAGCCACGGCCACGGCGCAAACAAGGCGTCAAAGCGCTGGAACACCGAGAGAGCATGGTGCGCTTAGCCATCAAAGGCGAAAAACGCTTAGGACACATCATCATCAATCACGCCCGCTTCACCGTGTTGGATACTATGCCAGCGCTACAAGCTCGCTTCAAGGGAAGTGAGATTTATTTTCTGATGGGAGACGACATGTTGCATCATTTCACCGATGCCCAGTGGCCGCACATCGATGAGTTTGTGCGGGCCATGCGGCTGATCATCGGGGTGCGTAGCCGCAGTATGGACCAGGTCGCGGACCAGATTAAATTGATCGAAGAAACCCGCGGTGTGCGCATCAACTACCAGACGTTTCATAGTAGTTTTCCGGCTTCCGCTTCATCGAGTATTCGAGCAGCCTTGCGCAGGGGCAAACAGCCGGCATACCTGAATCATCAGGTCTACGGCTATATCCAAACCCACCGGCTCTATGCTTCGCCCGCCGCCGTTTCGTAGTGGCTTTCTAGGTAAGCCAAGTGCTTTTCCCGATAGGCTTTGAACTCTGTTTTGCTAAAGCCGTTTTTGCGGATAAAGGCACTTAATTTTTCACTGCCAATGTAGTGAGGGATCATGACGTAGGCCGCGCCGTTCTCGTAGAGCTCGGCGGCGTGCTGGGCGCTGTCAGCAGAGCAGACAAAGACAGCAGAAGGATTACTTTTGTTCAGCCAATGGGCCAGGAACAGATTGGTTTTGTAGTCCGAGATTACTGATACTACCAGTTTGCTTTTGTCCAAATGCACTTCCTCGAGCAGTTCAGCATCGACGGCGTCACCATAGAGATAGTGGATTTTTTGTTGTTCCAAGGTCTCTATCACCTCTGGATCATAGTCCACTACCACGAACTTTTTGTTCATGGCATCGAACGTTTTGAGGAACTCCATGCCACCTTTGCGGTAGCCAAACATGACGATCGGGTAGGCGTGGCTGGCTTCACGTTGCTCCAGTCGTATGACGTGGCGTTCAAAGAATCTGATGCGTTTTTCTACAGCTACGTAAAGGACATCGTCGTACTTGATCAGGTAGGTAGACAAGCCAAATGTGATTAGAGCGGTCAGGGTAAGACTAGTCGCCGCTCGTTCGCTGGCCATACCAGCCGCAACCGCGGCAGTCAAAAACACCAAGGAGAACTCGCTAATTTGGCTTAACGCTAGACCAGCTTTGAAACTGGCTCGTTTGGTGTAGCCCAGCAGCCCCATCGTCACGATGACAATGGTTGGCTTGATTATCAACACGACACTACTTAGGATGGCTGCCGTGCCCAAAACTTCCAGCATGCGGTTCGGTGCGATGGACTGCCCAAGCGTGATAAAGAAAATAACGATGAAGAAATCGCGCAAGGGTTTTAGGCGGGAGACCATCTCGCGGGCGTAAGGCAAGCCGGCCAGACTAACACCGGCAAACAGAGCACCGATTTCTATAGAGAAACCAACAGTCTCGAACAAAGTGGCGATACCCAGTGCCCAACCGAGGGAGAAAAGTAACAAGAGTTCTTTGGAACTCTCTAGCGCCTTGGTAAAACGGGGAATGAGGAATCTGCTGACTACGTAGAGCAGCACAGTAACACCGATACCACGGCCGATGAGCAGCCAGATGTCCACCGCCGAGCCGCCTTCGCTTTTGGCGGCCAGGGCGATTTTGGCCGCCGTAGCCACGATGTCTTGCAGCAGCAAAACACCTATGGCCACCTGGGCATAGAGCCTGGTAGTTTCCCGTTTGTCATTGAAAAGTTTGACAATGATGATGGTACTGCTGAGAGCCAAGGCCAACCCGATAATCAATGATTCGACTCGGCCAAAATCCAGCAGACGAGCCACGATGAACCCAAACCAGGTGATGATGGAAACTTGAGCTAGGGTGGTCAAGAATACGACACGGCCGAGGCGCGAGAAAATCCGGACATTCAGATCCAACCCGATGATAAACAGTAGCAGAGCTACGCCGACACTACTTAGACCAGCAAAGGCGGCCTGTTCGCTCAGTAGGCCCAGTGCGGCCGGACCGACCAAGATACCAGTCAGGATGTGGCCGATGATCAGCGGTTGGCGCAGACCCTTCATAATGATGGCCATGCTGGCACCGATGGCTAAAACTATGCTAATCTCTGTGAAAATATTTGGATGCATTTTGGTTTTGGTTACTTTTAGGTTATTCTACAACAAACTAATGGTTATTCGCTAATTTATGCAATTTTCGCCGTTTTCTCACCAAGAACATTATAGTAGTCGCCGACGGGTGATCAAAAGCTTCAAGGCCAAAGCCGATGCCAAGCGCAGCGGGGCAGAGAAATTTGCTGATTGGCTGACTTCACGATTCGGTTCCATCACATTTCTGACGCTCAATGCAATGTGGTTCGGGGTCTGGATTTTCCTCAATGCTGGCTGGTTATTACGAGGCGAGGCATTCGATCCGTTTCCATTCGGGCTGCTGACCATGATCGTATCGTTGGAAGCCATTTTCCTGGCCATTATCGTTCTGATCTCTCAGAACCGCGAGGCTCGGATTGCCGAACTGAGAGAAGAGATTGAGCTACAAATCAGTACTATTTCTGAGGGCGAGCTGACCAAGATAATCCAACTGCTGGCGATTTTGCTGGAAAAACAAGGCGTAAAGGTCGATGATGACCCGGAGCTGCAAAAGATGCTTCTCCCAGTTGATAATGATGAAATTGCCCGCCAATTAGAGCAAGAACTCGAGGTGGGCCCAAACAGACGTGATATATGAGGTGGGTTCGTAGTAAGTTTTACAATTGTAAGACACTAATGCTTATGCCATACTGATACCACTTCAAGCGGTAGGCGAGAACCGCAAGCGAAGACAAAAATTTAATATCAAAAATCAAAATGTACTGCTAGTGAGGGCGGTATGTTTCGAGTGGGAGGCAGGTTTTAGGTGCAACCTATAAAAATAAAAATAATACAAAATAGAGGTTATAACGTGGAAGTACGGGTACAACGACCAAGGTGGCAACAGTTCCTTAGCTATTAGCTCCTAGCGGCGATGGCTTCGTCGATCATTTTAGATAAATCGTCTATGGTTCTGATAGATTCAGTCTCGATCTGCTTGCCATCGAGCACG
>CAYGDJ010000023.1:4790-7807 GCA_964348625.1 uncultured Candidatus Saccharibacteria bacterium
GCTGTAACCTTGCTTTTTGGCTTCGGCTCGGTCAGTCTGGACACTGATGTTTACCGCATCACTCCTCATATCTTCTAGGAATTTGTTGATGTCCAGGCCGATATTGCGGGCGTATTTCTCGAACAGTGGCGTGGTGTTGTTGGATTTCTCCCACTCCAGGAAATTTTCGAACAATTGGTCGTGCATCTCCCAGAATTTGCCTTGCACCGACGCTGCTTCGGCGGCTTTGGCACCGACTAGAGCGTTTTGGTGGATCTCTATCAATGGTAAATGACGGAACTGGAAGGTGATAACATCCTTGTACTTTTCCTTGATTTGCTGGACAAGTGGGAAATAGTTGTAACAGCCGCGGCAGTTGAAGTCGCCATATTCTACCAGAGTTACACCAGAGGTTCCTTGGCTATAGACATGGTTGGTGAGCTGGCCTTTGTCGGAGCCGTTGTCTGACGATGGCGTGTCTTTTTTGTTGAATAGGACCAGGCCAAAGAATATTGCGGCAATAACAGCCAAGATAATGATAAATCGCTTGCTCAAGATAACTCCTTTGTCGTAATTTACAATTTACAATTGTCAATGCTCAATCAATAACCAATTTTCAATGTTTCAAATTATTGATCATTAGTTTTGAAAATTTATTCCGTAGTCTCCAACTCAACATATAGTACCATGATAGCATGACCACGATTTTGATAGGCGTTCTACTAGCCGCATTTGTGCTGATAACTATCAGTGTGCAGCGGGCCTACCAGAATGTGCCGGTTAAGGAGCTCAAGCGCCGGGCTCGTGAACATGATGAAGCAGCCGCCATACTGCACCAGGCCGCGACGTATGGAATGAGCCTGCAAGTGATTTTGTGGACGCTAGTTGGGCTGAGCAGTGCCGGTTTTTTTGTTTTTACGGCGCGTCAGGCACCAGGCTGGCTGGCCTTTGTCGTCACCGCCGGGGTGGTTTGGGGCGGTTTTGTCTGGCTGTCTAACAAAGAAGCGAAACGTCTCAGCCTATGGTTCGCTCGTACGTTAGCACCGCTGTTTGCCTGGATTTTGCAGTACGCCCATTCGCCAATCGCCTGGGCGATTGAGCAAATTCACCACTACCGGCCGGTAAGCATCCACACCGGCTTGTATGACAAAGAAGATTTGCTGGAACTTCTGAATAGCCAGAATGTCCAAGCCGACAACCGGATCGAGGAGCAGGAGCTAGCCCTAGCGTTTCATGCCCTGACGTTTGGCGAAAAGCTGGTGAGTGACTACATGACGCCGCGCCGGATGGTCAAGGCAGTGTCGGTCGATGACCACATCGGCCCGGTACTGATGGACGAGCTGCACGGCAGCGGGTTTTCGCGGTTTCCGGTGTACGAGGGCAAAAAAGACCACATAGTTGGCACGCTTTTCCTGCGTGATCTGATAAATATCAAAGAATCTAACAGTGTTAGGCAAACAATGCGTCCGGATGTCTTCTATGTGCATGAGGATCAGAGTTTGCACGATGCCCTGCAGGCCATACTCAAAACCCGCCATCATCTGTTGATCGTAGTAAATAGTTTCGAGGAGTACGTCGGTGTGCTCGGTATCGAAGATGTGTTAGAGGAAGTGATTGGCCGACCAATTATGGATGAGTTTGACCGCTACGACGACATCAGAGCGGTGGCTCAGCGAGCCGCGGCCAAAGACCACAAAACCCACAAAGAAGCCCCACCAACCCCTTCCGAAGAACCAACAGAGGTGGTAGAATAGTCATAATATGCGAACACTTGCGAGAGAACTAAAAGACCATGTAGGTAAATCAGTCACGGTCCAAGGCTGGATTCATAAAAAACGCCTACTAGGTGGCTTGAACTTTATAAATGTCCGTGACCGCAGCGGCCTGACACAGGTGGTTATTGAGCATAAAGATGAAATAGAGAAACTTAGAGGTATGCAAATTGGCACCGTTCTGAAAGTTACCGGAAATGTCGTAGAAGAACCTCGAGCACAGGGCGGAGCCGAGCTACATGACCCAAAACTAGAGGTCATGGTACCAGTAACCGATGAACCGCCAATCGAAATTGACAAACCGATTGACCACAAATCAGACAACCTCGACACCTTGTTCGAGCACCGAGTATTGAATGTCCGGAACCTGTCTGAGCAAAAAATATTCCGCGTTCGGGCAAGTCTGCTCAAATATTTGCGTGAATTTCTGACTGATAACGAATTTGTAGAAGTAAACACACCGAAGTTACTAGCCGGTGCGACCGAAGGCGGAGCCGAAGCTTTTAAGCTCGATTATTTTGGCCAGGAAGCGACGTTAGCTCAAAGCCCGCAGCTGTATAAACAAATGCTGGTCGGCGCGTTTGAGCGAGTGTTTGAGATTGCTCCGGCCTTTCGGGCTGAGCCCAGCGCCACGACGCGGCACATGTCTGAGGTCTACATGCTGGATATCGAGATGGGGTTTGTCCAGAATCATGACGAAGTGCTGGATATGGTCAGCGATATGACCATGCACGCCCTGCGAGCAGTATACAAACATCACGCCGACGATCTGAAATCTCTGAACGCGCCTGAACTCAAATTAACTGACAAAGTACCCAAAATAACCGTTGCAGAGATCCACGAATTGTATTCCAAGGCCAACAGCGTTGACACAACCAATCAGAAAGATTTGATTCCGGACGAGGAGCGCTGGATTGCCGAATACGCCAAGAAAAAGTTTGGTTCGGATCTGGTCTACGCCGTGAAATTTCCAGTCGAAGCCATGAAGTTTTATCACCAAGTGAACCCAGAAGACCCAACCACAGTGTTGTGGGGAGATTTGCTGTTCCGTGGGCTAGAGATTGCCACCGTGCCACTGCGTGAATACCACTACGACAAACTGGTCGGACAGATGAAAAAAGCTGGACTTGATCCAAAGCATCCCGGCTATCGCTACTACTTGCAAGCTTTCCAGTACGGGTTGCCGCAACACGGCGGTTGCGGTTTCGGCATCGACCGGCTGGTCGAGAAAACCATCGGGCTCGCCAACGTCAAAGAAGCCACCCT
>CAYGDJ010000024.1:0-7629 GCA_964348625.1 uncultured Candidatus Saccharibacteria bacterium
ACAAGAATATGCTAGTGTTAACTACAGACAAATGAGCATTGACTGACCGCTCACGGAATCCCCTCCAAAAGGAGGGGATTTCCTTTTTTCACGACCTTCGCACCAGCCCCGCTGTCACTGGCAAAGCCAGTGCCTACGGGGCTTCTTGCACTCAGCACATTTTTCTCCTGCGAGTACTCCCTTCACCGTATTTAGATACGGCTCGGTCCGTTCCTCGGAGAGAAAATGCACTGAGCGCTAAGTGCGAAAGTCGTGTTTTCGGAAGAGTGGTTGCACCTATAAGCAACAAGTGCTACCATTTTGACAGGAGAATAGCTATATATGGCTACAACACAAGGCATAAAACTAGATGACAAAACTCGCCAGCGCCTGAAGGACTTGGCCGAGAAGCGACAGCGCTCGCCACACTGGCTGATGCGCACCGCCATCGGCGATTATCTGGATCGCGAGGAGAAATACGAACGCGAAAGGGCCGAGGACAAGACCCGTTGGGAGAACTACCTCATAACGGGCAAATCCATCGAAGGCGAGACGATGGAAAGATTGTTGCAAGACCTTGCCAAGGGTAAAACGGTAGAATGGCCGAACTAAAGTGGCTACCTGAAGCGGTTTCTGACCTGCGTCGGTTACATAGTTTTTTGCAAGAACACGATCAACAAGCTGCCAACAAGGCATCGGGACGTATACTGGAAGGCACTAGACTCCTTAAGGCTACTCCTCGTATAGGACGATCCATGACGGACGTGCCAAACGGTCGTGAACTTTTCATGTCCTTTGGAGCCGGTGCTTATGTGATCCGGTATACTCTGGAAAGTGACGACATCGTGACAATTATCCGTATTTGGCACAGTCGCGAGAATAGATAGGGATTTCCTTTTCCAATCTGTTATGCTACACTAGCGCGGTCAAATTACCCTTGAAGTTTCTTGGTGGCCCCTTCGTCTATCGGTTAGGACATCAGGTTTTCATCCTGGAAAGAGGAGTTCGACTCTCCTAGGGGTCACCATGTGACTTCAAGGTTGTGTACAACATAAACATAAGCAGTTACACTAAAAGCAAAGATGAACACAACCAGTAAAATACCGAACATACCGGTTTCTAAATTCAAGCGGACTAAAATTATCGCTACAGTTGGTCCGGCGACAGATAGTTATGAAAAAGTACTGGCCATGATCAAGGCTGGGGCGAATGGCCTACGCTTAAACTTCGGCCACGGCACGTATGAGGAGCACGCACAGCGCATCAAATGGATCCGCAAAGCTGCCAAAGAATACGGTAAACCGGTGGCCATCATCCAGGATTTGCAAGGGCCAAAGATTCGCCTTGGTGACTTCGAGGGCATTGTCAACGTTCAAGCTGGCCAATCACTGGCGTTTAAATACAATGCAGACCATGAACGCGAAGGTCATATCCCAACCCAGTTTGACCTCAGCAAGAAAATCAAACGCGGCGAGCGACTGTACCTCTACGACGGCAAAGTCCGCACTACAGTTACTAGTGTCAAAGACGGCATCGTCCATGTCCGGGCTGAAAACGACGGCATACTCATCAAGCGCAAGGGCATGAATCTGCCGGACACCGATTTTGGCGGCGACACCATCACTTCCAAGGACAAGAAAGACCTGGCGTTTGGCTCGACCCAGGACATCGACTACGTAGCTCAGAGCTTTGTGCAAACTCCCGACGACATCGGCAATTTGCGCAAAATCCTGATGACGCTGAACATGAAGGCTCGGATCATCACCAAATTTGAAACCCGCGTGGCACTGGACCATATGGAAGAAATCGTCCGCGAGAGCGATGCCATCATGGTGGCCCGCGGCGACCTAGCGGTTGAGGCACCGGCCGAATCAGTGCCAGTCGTCCAGAGACAACTGGTTGGTTTGGGTATGAAGTACGCCAAACCTACAATCGTAGCCACCCAAATGCTGTTCAGTATGACTGAAGCGCCTGAACCGACCCGAGCCGAGGTATCTGACGTTGCTACGGCAGTGTTCATAGGCGCCGATTGCGTCATGCTGTCTGACGAAACCGCCAATGGGCGCTACCCGATTGAAGCAGTTGAAACCATGAAACGGATTATCCTCTACACCCAGGCCAATAACCCAATCAAAGTGGCTTACAATGACATGGAACAGGACAGCACCACACGCCAAAGCGCTATCTGCAATGCCATTATCGACCTGGCTGACAACGTTGCCGCCAAGGCAATTGTGGCAGAAACCAAATCTGGCGCTACGGCGCTACAGCTAGCGGCGCGCCGGCCAAAACGATCTGTCATCGCCGTGACGTCTGACAGTCAGGTGGCTCAACAGTTAGCGATTGTCTACGGCATGAAAAGCTACGTCCGGCCGGATGACAAATTTGCTGCTACCGAACTGACTAACTGGCTCCGTCAGAACAATGTCCTGAACAAGGGCGACATGATAGTTACGGCGTCCGGTCAGAACCCAGGAGTTGTCGGCACAACTGATACAATAAAGGTACGAGTTTTAGAATAGATTATGGAATCTGGATCATGGATTATAGAATGGAAACAACGGAATTATTCCAAAATCCAAAATCCATAATCTAAAATCTGAACGGGGTAGGATGAGTTTTACAAAACAAACTATCAAAGACATCGACCTGAAGCAGAAGCGAGTGCTGCTGCGAGCTGATTACAATGTGCCGTTGGAAGATGGCAAGATCAGCGATGATTACCGGATTCAGAAATCTCTGCCTACCATCAAATACTTACTGGAACAGAACTGTGCATTGATAATCTGTTCACATCTAGGCCGACCAGAGGGCAAGCCTGATCCGACACTAAGCCTGAGGCCGGTAGCCAAACGACTGGAAGAACTACTGGGCAGGAGCGTAGGTTTCGCGGCTGACTGCGTAGGTCCGGAGGCAGAACGACTGGCCGGTGCCTTGCGCCCGGGCGAAGTTCTGTTGCTGGAAAACGTTCGTTTTCATCCAGAAGAAGAAACCAACGACGCCGAGTTTGCCAAGGCGTTGGCTGGGCTAGCCGAAGTGTTCGTTCAGGATGCTTTTGGCGTGGTTCACCATGGATCAGTCTCGGTCTCCGAGCTGCCCAAATACCTTCCTGGCGTCGCCGGTCTGCTGGTGGAACATGAAGTCGATACCATTACCAACGTCATGCATGATCCCAAACGGCCACTAATGACCATCATCGGCGGAGCCAAGATATCCGACAAAATAGACATCTTGAACTCATTCATAGACATCGCCGACTTTGTGGCGATTGGCGGCGGTATGGCCAACACGTTTTTGTTGGCCGAAGGCATCAAGATTGGCAGAAGTTTAGCCGAACCAGAGGACATACCGCTGGCCAAAGAGATTATCGAGAAGGCTCGAGCCAAGTCGAAGCAGCAGACATTTATATTCTATCTGCCCCAGGACGGGGTGGTGGCGTCGAAGCTTGATAGATCGGCTCACACCCGGATTGTCGATTGGGACGCCCACGTCATAGCCGATGTAGAGAATTATCCCCAGAAACCACCCAGAGAAACCGGCGAGGTTGCCCAGGACGAGATGATCCTGGACATCGGGCCGTTCTCTGGCTCGTTCATCGCCGGCGGCATGCAGCTGGCCAGCACGGTGATCTGGAATGGTGCCATGGGCGTGACCGAAACGGACGGTCTGCAGGGCCCAATCGGCCCGTTTGCCCACGGTACGGAGATCATCATGGACGCCATGCTGGGCGAATACGGACACAAACCCTTCACGGTTGTTGGCGGCGGCGATACGGTTGGCTACATTGAGGAGCGCAACCTTGTAGAGCGCTTCAACCACGTCTCGACTGGCGGCGGCGCCAGTATGGAGCTGATGAGCGGCAAAGAATTGCCAGGGGTAGAAGCACTCCTGGATAAGAAATGACCAATAACCAAATCCCAATCACCAATCAATTTTCAATGAATCAATGACTCAAACCGTTTGAACATTGAAAATTCTATGCTGCTTAGCCTTGTGATACACTGGATTGGAGAAAAGCATAAGCAAAAATATGAAGCGTACCCTCATAGTCGGTAACTGGAAAATGCATTTGAACGCAAGCCAAGCGAGCTTGCTGTTGCACCGATTGCACGAACGTATCAAAATCCATCGTGACATAGAAGTTGTATTGGCTCCGAGCATGCTGGTGCTGCAACCGCTGAGTGTGCAGATCGACCGGCGCAAATTCCGCCTGGCGGCCCAGAACGCCTACCACAAGGACGAAGGAGCTTTCACCGGCGAAGTTAGCTTCACCATGCTGCGCGACCTGGCGCACTATGTGATTATCGGCCATTCTGAGCGGCGGATTTACTTCGAGGAAGATTTAGAAACCATTCGTGACAAAGTCGCCGCCAGTGTGCGTAACGACATCATGCCGATCATCTGCGTCGGTGAGACCAAACAAGAAAAAGCCGCCGGCGAGACCAAACAAGTCCTCCATGATCAAGTTGTTTCAGCTCTGAGCAACGTCACACCGCGGGAAATTTATGACGTTGTGTTGGTGTACGAACCACAGTGGACCATTACGACCTTTGACGGCGTACCGGCCAAACCGGACGAAGCCAAAACTGCCATGGATTTCATCCGACACCAAGTCGAGCAACTCTACGGCAAGAAAGCCGCTCGTGAAGTCCGCATCCTGTATGGCGGCAGTGTCGATAATCAAACAGCAGGGACATACCTAGCGCTAGAGGGCTGCGACGGCGTGTTGGTCGGCGGAGCCAGTCTGAATTACCAGAAATTCGCTGGAATCGTCGAAGCGGCCGACAAATTATTAGCAGAGGAAACCAATGGCTGAAACGAAAGAAAAAGACAGCAAAAAAACCATGGACATCAACGCCCCGGGCAAAGCCGCCCCGAGCGCTACTTCCAGGCCGATCATAATCAACCACGGACCGATGATGACTGACCCCATGGTACAGAAGGAAGTTGAGGACGAAGACCCTAAAGGCTCGCTGAGCTCCAATCATAAGACCATCGAACCGGCCACGCTCGGCAGTGTCCAGAAAAAGGCCGAAGAAAAAGTAGAAACACCCCCAGAGGAACCTGCCCAGGAGCCGCCAAAGCCAGAGACTGAACCATCAACCGAACCGCCAAAAGAATCGGAGACAAGCACCGAAAGTAATACCGCCGAATCGTCCTCTGAAGCAGAAGTAGACGCTGTAGCCGGACAGGCAGGCCCGCCTACCGGACAGGCAGGCCCGCCTACCGGACAGGCAAGCAAGAAGAAAGAAGACGAAGCCACCAAGGCCGAGGAAGAACGCAAAGCCAAGCTCAAGCAACTGATCACCGAGAGGAAATACTTTGTGCCACTCGGCGTTGCCCACCACAAGAAAGCCAATCGAATCAGCCTGGTAATACTGGTTTTGTTAGTGTTGATAGCCGGCGCCGTAGGCACGGCCTATTACATGGGGCTAAACCCAAGCACTCTGCTAGAATAGTTCGGTGACAGACAGTTTACTTACGGGGTTAAATGCTGAGCAAGCCCGGGCAGTGGAAACGACTGAGGGGCCGTTGTTGATTTTGGCTGGCGCCGGGTCGGGCAAGACCAAGACTCTGACACACCGTATCGCCTATTTGATAGCCCAGCACCAGGCTACGCCGTTCAATATCCTGGCCGTGACATTTACCAACAAAGCTGCCGGAGAGATGCGTAAACGCGTGGCGAAATTGCTAGGCGAAAATTCAGATAACCGTAGCTTCATGCCGTTCATGGGAACGTTCCACAGTATTTGTGTACGCATTCTTCGCCAAGACGGTGAGCATATCGGTATTCCACGTAACTTCGTAATTTTTGACGAATCCGACCGTCAAACCGCCGTCAAACAAGCCAGTAAACAATTGATGCTGGATGAAAAAGCATTTCCAGCCCGAACGCTGGCCAGCCTAATCAGCAGCGCCAAAAATGAATTGATCACACCGGCCGACTACGCCGGCATGGGCAGCGGACCAGCGCAACGGGCAGCAGCTCAGGTGTTCCCGATTTATGAAAAACTGCTCAAAGCAGCTGGTGGCTTAGATTTTGACGATCTCATCAGCCGCACCGTCCACTTGATGCAAAGCCAGCCGGAGATTCGCCAAAAATGGGTCAGTCAGTTCAAATACATCATGATTGACGAGTACCAGGACACCAACGCCGCCCAGTACAAACTAGTCAAGCTGCTGGTTAACCAATCAAAAAATATCGCTGTCGTCGGTGATGACTGGCAGTCGATTTATTCCTGGCGGGGGGCGGATTTTCGCAATATACTGAATTTTGAGCGGGATTATCCCGACACAACCATCATCAAACTCGAACAAAACTACCGCAGTACCAAGGCGATTTTGGATGCTGCTCATGCGGTGATCACCAAAAACCAGCAACGTTCCGACAAAAAACTCTGGACCGAGCATGGCGGAGGTAAGCCGATTCAGATTTTGCCGGTTTCAGGCGAGCGGGCAGAGGGCGAATCGATCGTACGGCTGGTCAAAAACTCTGTCGATGTAAGACTTCGGAAATTCTCTGACTTCGCCGTGCTGTATCGTACCAATGCCCAGAGCCGCTCAATTGAGGAAACCTTCATCCGCTACGGTGTGCCGTATCGGGTGGTTGGCGGTGTGCGCTTCTATGACCGCAAGGAAATCAAAGACGTTATGGCCTATTTGCGCTTGATCTATCAGCCAGAGGACCGAGTCAGCTTTGAGCGTATCGTCAACGTGCCGACCCGCGGCATCGGCATCAAATCGCTAGAAACATTCCTGGCCTGGCAAGCAGCTCAGGGTCGGACCCTGAGCACAGCACTGGGACGGGTGAGTGAATGCGAAGGGCTGACACCAAAGGCACGGAAAGGTTTGTTGGAGTTGGGTGAAATGCTGCAATCGATGCGTGAGGTCATGGATGATGCCGCTCTGACAGGGTTGCTAGATTCGCTCATTAGGCGACTGGATTATCTGAACTATCTGAATGACGGCAGTCTGCAGGGTGAATCACGCCAGGAAAACGTCCGTGAGCTCATCAGCGTCGCTCAGGAATACCAGGACGTGGGTTTGAGCGGGTTTCTGGAGGAAGTTGCGCTGATAAGCGACATTGACACGGCCGACATGAACGGCAATGCCGTGACGCTGATGACTTTGCATGCGGCCAAAGGGTTGGAATTTCCGGTAGTCTTCATGACCGGTATGGAGGAGACAATCTTTCCGCACTCCAGGGCGTTATATGACCAGAACGAGATGGAGGAAGAGCGCCGGCTCTGCTACGTTGGTATGACTCGGGCGAAGTCAGAGCTCTACCTCATCCATGCTACTTCGCGGCTGCTCTACGGCGGTATGCAGCACAATCCGCCTAGCCGGTTTTTGTCGGAAATTGACGGTGAAGTACAGACGGGGAGAATTGAGAATACAGAATTGAGAATTGAGGGTGAGGAAAGCCAGGAAGTGCGCTATATGCCGGAACTAGAGGAGGGCGATGGAGTTCGTCACAAACTGTTTGGCGAGGGGCGGGTAGTGGAGATTGACGGCGAGACGGTAACGATTTATTTCAAAGGCAAAGGCACAAAGAAGCTCAACGCCGCCTTCGCCCCATTAGAAAAACTGTAGACCTGAGCTTTACCTGCCAGCCCACGGCGGCAATGACGACGTGTTAAAATACGCTAT
>CAYGDJ010000025.1:0-6970 GCA_964348625.1 uncultured Candidatus Saccharibacteria bacterium
GTGGGAAAAGCATATAAAAAGCCCCGGTCTTGTCCCGGGGCTTTCAGCTGTATCTGTTAGCTAGTAACAGTACGAGCGCGTCGTATACGACTGATTGACTTCGTCGAAGCAGCTAATTCTTCGTAGAACAGCTGGAAACCTTCGAGCGAACTCGTATCGGTACTCAAAATATGAGCGCCTCCCAATTAACCGAGTAATTCTAATCAGAAGAGGCAAATGTGTCAAGTATGTGGTAGCATATGTCAAAACATTAGCATTTCGGACATCTATTTTAACTCTGGTGGGTGCGGAGGGACTTGAACCCCCGACCTCTTCCACGTCAAGGAAGCGCTACTAGCCAACTGAGCTACGCACCCACATCGGAATTGACGGTCGGTCTCCGGAAAGAGAAGGGGTTCTCTTCTTTCGACATACAATCGCTTCCTCCTCTCAAAATCCCAAAAAACTATCGCTTGGTATGGAATTTGGTTTAGAACAGAGGTAAGGATACAGAAAATTAAAGGAAATGTAAAGTTATATCACCTGTGATATAACTTGAGCAAAAGTTATCCAGAGGCAAGTTGTAAGTATGACAATACTAAAGTACTAGTATGATAATGCTAGTATGGTAAGCTAGTAACTACCGCTCGAAACACAGCGGTCGAGAAGCGAAGTTCTGGGAGGTGTTTCCCATTATGAAACGGTTGAAGGCATTTGCGAGAGCTTTCGACCGTTTTTTGTTTCCATTTATCTGTTATTATTGATCTAACTAAAGGGAGTATCGATGTCAGACAATCAAGATAATTTATACGCCATGCGCCACTCCTTGGCGCATATCATGGCAACTGCCATTTTACGACTCTGGCCAGAAGCTCGACTAGGGATCGGTCCGGTCGTGGACAATGGGTTTTATTACGACATTGATCTAGGCGAAACCAAGCTATCCGAGGAAGACTTTGGCAAAATTGAAGCCGAGATGAAGAAAGTGATCCAGGACAACCAGCAGTTTGTGAGATCAGAAAAGCCCATAGACCAGGCTATCGCTTGGGCGCAGGCCAGCCAACAACCTTACAAAGAAGAGCTATTAAACGACCTCCAACGGGCTGGTACGACACTGGCCAGTGAGCTTGATGCCGCGGAGTTCGGAACCATTAGCAGCGGTGACAGCAAGCTAGACACTGTTTCTTTTTATACTAACGGTGATTTCACTGACCTTTGCCGGGGCCCGCACCTCGAATCAACCGGTGCTGTCGGCGCTTTCAAACTGATGCGCCTAGCCGGAGCCTACTGGCGCGGTGATGAGAAAAAGCCCCAGATGCAGCGACTCTACGGAGTGGCTTTTGCCACTCAGGGGGAACTCGATAAGCACTTGGAGATGTTCGAAGAAGCAAAGAAGCGTGATCATCGCAGACTTGGTCAGGAACTGGATCTGTTCGTCCTGTCTGACATGGTCGGATCTGGATTGCCGCTGTTCACGCCCAGAGGGACAGTCCTGCGAGATGCCCTAGTCGCTTATTCTAACGAACTACGTGAGCGCTATGGATTTGAAAAAGTCTGGTCACCACATATGACCAAAAAAGGTCTATATGAAGCGTCAGGTCATTGGTCAAAATTCGGCGAGGAGCTATTTCTAGTCAAGAGCCAGGAAACCAGTGACGAGCTGGTGCTCAAGCCTATGAACTGTCCGCACCACACTCGTATCTATGCTTCTCAGCCACGCAGTTACCGTGATCTTCCCATTCGGTACCTGGAGACGGCAACAGTATATAGGGACGAAAAGAGCGGTGAACTGGGCGGTTTGAGCCGTGTTCGGTCAATTACCCAGGACGACAGCCATGTGTTTTGTCGCCAAGACCAGATACAGGACGAGATTAACAATCTCCTGGAGGCGGCAAACGAACTGTACAACACCATAGGCATGAAGCTTCGTGTCCGGCTCTCCTATAGAGATGACAGTGATGCTTATCTGGGTGATCCAGTGTTGTGGCAAAGCGCCCAAGAACAGCTCAAAAATGCTGTTATTGCCAATGATATAGAATACTTCGAAGAAACCGGCGAGGCGGCTTTCTATGGACCAAAGATTGATTTCATGGCAACTGACGCGATTGGTCGGGAACATCAGTTAGCCACGTTGCAACTGGATTTTGTCCAGCCCGAACGATTTGATTTGGAATATACCACCACCGAAGGCAAAAAAGAACGGCCGGTGATGATTCACAGTGCACTGCTTGGTTCAATCGAGCGGTTTATGGGTGTTTACATAGAGCACACGGTTGGTAAATTTCCACCTTGGCTTGCTCCCGAACAGGTTAGGATTGTGACCGTGGCCGAAGACGAGGCAATGCAAAAGTTTGCAAGCGATATGCAACAACAGGCTAAAGGTCTGGGACTGAGGCTAAAAATTGACGGCAGCCGTGACTCCATCGGCAAAAAGATTCGGTCCGCAGAGGTTGAAAAAGTGCCATACATCATCGTTGTTGGCAATAAAGAAGTACAGAGCCAAAAAGTCGTCGCCAGAGTACGTGGCGACATGGAAGTCCAAACAGAGCACCAGCCAGTTGGCGCTCAACAATTCTTACACACTGTTGCGAACGAAGTGAAAGCCCGCATCACTAAGACTAGTTTGTAGTGAATACAAACTACTCCTATGACCAGTAACAGAGGTGGAGATCCGTTTCATGCGACAGTTCTGTGTATAATTATTGTTTTTTATGCTAAAATTGTCGCATGAAACTCAATAGAAGCAGCAGCTATGTCCTACTCAGACTGATTGGCGGTGACAGATCGTCAGCGGAAATCGGCTCACATCTGAAAGACATGGAAATGAGAACAATTCAACGGGCTCTAGAGCGTTTGGCGGCACTCGGCTTTATCCGGCGTGCTGGACCGGTGAATAATCCGTCTTATGAAATCAGATATGACCAACTGCTGATGGCCGACATACCGGAAACAACGTTGACCGATGAGAACCGGCCGGAAACTGGCTTTAATTTTGGGTTGATGAATTGGCTGGAGCGTACATCGCTGGACACGTTGAGCGGCGTGCTTGACTCGCTGCCCCAACACATCAAAGCCGGTAAGCTTACCGCCAAAGAGCTAGAATATTTGACAGTCGAGCTGTCCTGGAAGTCGTCAGCCCTGGAAGGCAATACTTACACGCTACTTGACACGCAATTACTTTTTTCCGAAGGCTTACGAGCAAAGGGTCACACGGAATTTGAGACTCAAATGATTCTAAACCATAAGGCCGCAATCAACTTCGTCGTAGAAAACCAGGAGCTGTTCCAGAGGAAGATCACGCTTCCGACGCTTGAACAGCTACACAGAACCATTAGCAAGAATATGGGGTTTCCACTGGGTATCCGTCGGAAACTGGTGCGGGTGAGCGCCAGCAACTACGTACCGCTTGGTAATTCTCACAGTTTGCGCGAACAGGCACACGCAACGCTGGCCATCATCGGCCGACAGACTGATCCGGTGCTCAAAAGTCTGCTGGCTCTATCTCTGATACCGTATCTTCAGTTATTCGAAGACGGCAATAAGCGCACCGGTCGTCTGCTGGCTAATGCCATTCTGATAACTACTTTAGGGCGAGGATTCAGCTTGCGCAAGGTTGATGCGCGGGAGCTGGCTCTGGCTTATCTGGCATTTTATGAGTTTGGTAGCCTGAAGCGGTTAGCCCGCATCCTTGCAGCTGAAGCGTGACGTATAGCTCCCTCGGATCATAACCCAAAATTACACACATTTGTGACGGCCGTCACAAATGTGTGTAATTCGAGAATACGATAAGGCCTCGAGTATGTTGTGGGTAAGCGCAGTAGTTTATCGTTTGTAGGTAGGAGTTAGGGTGGAGGAGATATGCGGGAGGTCCGACCTCGAAACACATCCGGATTGGGCTGGGCCGAGATTTACGGGTCTTTTACTTTAGGAAAACTTCTGGCGTAACGGCGTGAATGCGGCTGGCTTTGAAATCCTTGGTGTTACGGGTAATAACTGCCGAAGCACCACATGAAACGGCGGCTTGCTCTACCACGGCATCCTCGTAATCTTTTATATGGCTTTGTAGAGCAGCTTTTAGAAGCGTGTCATCGACAGACACTATCCGGAACGTTTGAAGTATCCAACTGACGTGTTGCTGAATCTTGGGCTGCGGAACCTTGGCGTTCTCCAGCAGATAGGCAAATGTTGTGATGGCATGGGCGCTCATATGTAGCCGGACATTGCCCAGCTCGCCGAGCCTGATAACATTACGCGAAGCCTCATAACCGGTACGTTCCAGGAATACGTCGATCAGGACGTTTAGATCAAGAAGTATATTTTTTGGCATAGGTACTGCGTATGGATTGCTTGGAATCGTCGATAGAGTAGGACTTAAGGGTGCCTACCATGGCAGCAACGTTTGGTGTAGCCTGACGTGTAGCCTGTAGCTGGCGGTTGCGTAAATAGGCCGAGAACATGCCGGAGACTGATTGCCCGTTGAACTTGGCTTGAGCCTGAGCAAACTGTATTAGTTCTCGATCGACGCTAAGGGTAAGCTTGGTTTTCATACGTATATATTAGCAATTTGTACGTACAAGTGCAAGCCTGGCCGCCAACACCTCCGGATCGATGACGGTAGCGGAATAGTTTATAGTTTGTCGGTAGGAGTTAGGGTGGGGCGTTTGCGGGTGGACGGAGCTCTTTGTCGTGACCTTGATGACAAGCTCCGACTCTGACATACTGGCCAATAACATGGGTGTTATTGTGATTGTTGGGCAGACGGGGAGTGGAAAGTCGGCTTTGGCTATGGAGTTGGCCAAGAAGTTCGATGGTGAGATAATTTGTGCCGATTCGCGGACGGTGTACAAAGGCATGGACATCGGTACAGCCAAACCAAACAGGGAAGAGCAGGCCCGAATACCACATCACCTCTTAGACATCGTTACTCCAGACCTGGCTTTTAGCGCGGCTGACTTTCAGAAACATGCCAGTGAGGCCATAGCTGATATACAAAACAGGGGCAAATTACCAATTATTGTCGGTGGAACGGGACTGTATGTCGATGCGTTACTGTATGACTTTAGCTTCTCCGGTCCGGATTCGGCTCGCGATGCGACAAACCCCAGACATGCCAAAAAAGACATGGCTGGCCTCAGGCACCAGCTTCGTCCGAACACCCTAATACTCGGTTTAGAGACGGAAAAAGAAGAAATTGATAGGCGGATTGAGCTGAGGGTTGAGCAGATGCTTCAGGCGGGTTTACGCCAAGAAGCGAATGTATTGGCTAAGCAGTATGGATGGGATGCGCCTGGCCTGAATGCCATTGGCTATCGTGAATGGCGGCAGGAGGACAAAAGTACTCAGGAAATCATAGTCGAGATAATTCGTAATACAAAAAACTACGCCAAACGGCAGAGAACTTGGTTCAAGCGTAATAGAAGTATTCAGTGGGTCAAAGAACAGGGTAAAGCTGTAGACATTGCTACAACATTTTTGTACAAAAGTTGAATAAAAAGACTAACTTGTCTGCTACAATACCCGTGTGATAGAACAACTTTTTGGGTCTAAGACGAGGGTGAAGTTACTACAGCTTTTTTATAGTAATCCCAACCGTTCTTTTTATGTTCGCGAGATTACCCGCAAGATTGACGAGCAGATTAACTCAGTCCGCCGTGAACTAGCCAACCTGCTCAGCATTGGGTTGATTTCATCAGATACTAACAACAATCGTTTGTATTACGAGGTCAGCCAAAAATATGAATACTATCCAGCTTTGTCGGCCATCTTTGGCAATGGCGTTGTCAGTGCTCCTAAGGCCACAGAAGGGGCCGAAGAAACCCAAAGCCTCAAGAGTATCGGTAATGTAGAATTAGCGCTTTATACTGGCCAATTTACGCGAGATGAGACCAGCGGTATCGATCTGTTGATAGTTGGCGATGTGAACCAAACCAAAGTAAACAAATACATCGCTGAACTGGAGCAACAAGAAGGAAAAGAAATTCGTTACACCATACTAACCCCAAGTGAATTTGAATACCGCAAACAAGTTAATGACCGCTTTTTGTTACTAGTTCTGCAGAGCAAATATCAAATACTGGTGGACAAAAATAACCTGTTGACCAAGAAACCAGCAAAAGCAAAGAAAGAGGAGTAATAAAAATTAATGCTCAATGTTCAACAAGATCAATGCTCAATGAATGAAATGAATGGTTCAATCATTCAATGCATTAATTACATTGACCATTCATTGACACTTGAACATTGTAAATTGATCATTAAAGCGACTGGAGGGAGCGACTAGTGGAAATCCAATTTTACGGAGGTAACTGTGTCCGTTTGACAACAAAAAAGGCTACTGTAGTTGTCGACGACAATCTGGCTGATCTGGGCCTAAAACCGGCAACTAAAGCTGGAGATATTGCATTGTTCACGGGTGCTCACGGAGAGCCAGCGGCAGAAATCAAACTGTTAGTTGATCAACCAGGAGAGTACGAAGTGTCTGATGTTTCGATTCAGGGTATTGCTGCTAGGGCCCACATCGATGAAGCAGGCAAGAGTTCTGCGACAATGTACAAAATTGTCGGTGATGATGTAGGCGTAGTCGCACTCGGCCATATCTATCCAGAACTCTCTGACACTCAACTTGAAGAGCTCGGTACGGTGGATATATTGATTATTCCTGTCGGTGGCAACGGATATACTTTGGATGGTGTTGGAGCGCTGAGTTTGATAAAGAAAATTGAGCCAAAAATCATCATTCCAACGCATTACGCCGACAAAGGTGTTAAATATGAAGTACCACAAGCTGCGCTGGAGGATGTGCTCAAGAATATATCTATGGAGCCCAAAGAAACAGTTGCTAAACTCAAGCTAAAAGCTGGTGAATTACTGGGTGAAAACAGCCAGCTAATCATCCTAGAACGCCAATAAATTGAAGTAGACGGTAATAGGTAGACAGTAGACAGTAGACGGTAGACGGTAGACAGTAGACGGTAGACGGTAGACAGTAGAC
>CAYGDJ010000026.1:0-4358 GCA_964348625.1 uncultured Candidatus Saccharibacteria bacterium
GCACTAAAGAGTTGACAAGATGAAATGTCCAGGAGTATGTTAGGAGTACCAAACTAATGTAAGAGAGGGAGAAGCTAGCAATATGGCTTACAAGCACACAAACTCTAAAGGGGTGACTTACTACCTTAATTCAAAAGACGTGACACTTCGTGGTGGCAAAGTACAGCGGATTTACTACTTCAGCAAGGACCAGCGTCCAGAAGCAAGTGACCTGCCAGCCGGTTACTCAGTCAACGAAAACCCACGCAACGGTTTCCTGACTATCAAAAAAGGCTAAAACAGAATTTTATAAAAAAGCCCCAGGGTCTATCCCCGGGGTTTTTTTATTTGCTATGCTTAGTCCATGAATGATAAACAATTGCGATTAATCGTGTGGTTAATCAGTGCGATTTCTGTGGTGCTGGCGGTGGTGGCTTGGGGTGGCGATCTGCAGTGGAACTTCGGTTACCTCAGTACGTACAGTCTGTTTCCGCTGTTCGGACTGGTAGCCTTCAGTCTGATGTGGTCACATTACATGGCTGCCATGCTACGCCGCTTGGTGAGGGCAGAGGCGTCTAGCCTGGCCCGATATTTTGAGATAACCAGTCTAGCGGTGCTGGCGGCCATCTTGCTGCACCCAGGGTTACTACTGTGGCAATTGTGGCGAGATGGCTTAGGGCTGCCCCCGGGCAGCGTCAGGGCCTACACTGGGCCGCTATATGGGGCGGCCTTGCTCGGTGTGATAGCATTGGTGCTATTCATGGCCTATGAACTGCGGCGCAAATTCAAAACCCGCTCGTGGTGGAAATATGTTCAGAATGCCAGCGATTTCGCCATGTTCCTCATCCTGATTCATGCGCTGCGCTTGGGTAGCAATCTGCAACAGGGGTGGTTCAGGGGCGTGTGGTACTTCTACGGCCTCAGCCTCTTGGTAGCTCTCGTCTATAATTACTTGGCCAAACGCCGCAAAAACCATCGAGCTATTGCTTAATTTAACTTACTGTGGTATAATACCGTTATGACAACTAAGCCTCGCGACCCCGATACTGGTCAACCGATAAAATCTGCTGCAGAGTATGCTGGGGTTGTTGAACGGATCGTCGATGCACAACCTATACTTACTCCTGACATTTCTCAGCAAACTCCTGAAGTACCTCAACCTGCCGTTGATATTAATGCGCACATGGCAGAAATACTGGCTCGAGTCAGAGCTAGAGGGGCTGCTGGAAGGAAAGCTCTGGAGGGATTCATGGAAGGGCCTACAGATGTAATGTCTGATCTTGGCGGTGCACGCAAAACTTTCATAGAAAAAGGTTATATACCAACCGGCAGGCTAGAGGATGCAATTACTGAATTCACACGTACGCGTGGTGGTGTATTGGTTCAAAGAGTCTTCTTAGCCGGAAATTATATTGATGTTCGAGTCAATGAGAACGGCTCAAACGCCATGGATATAGAGCGCGCAAAAGAGCAGCTGGTGCGTGGACAGGGCGTGTCTGTCGCTGCTCTAAAGAGAAAACCACGTAAGTAGTGGGTGATTTCATCCAACAATTGCCAAAGCCTTTTTTTGTTTTGGCGCCGATGGATGATGTGACGGATACGGTTTTTCGGCAGGTGATTGCCGTTACGGCACCGCCAGATTTGTATTTCACGGAGTTTGTAAATGTCGACGCGCTGCAGAGCAATCCGCCGGCTGGCGGAAAGGAGGCCACCTTGCCTCGACTGAAGTTCACGGACAAAGAACGGCCGATTATTGCTCAACTGTGGGGAACCAATCCAGAGAATTTCTATAAATCTGCCCGAGAATTGGTGGAAATGGGCTTTGACGGAATGGATATAAACTTCGGCTGCCCAGAGAAAAACGTCGTGCGCAACAACACTTGTTCGGCCTTCATCCTGCCTCAGAACAGGCAAAAAGCCGTGGAGATCATCCAAGCCACCAGGGAAGGGGCCACCGCTGCGGGCGCTTCCCTGCCTATCGGTCAGGCAGGCCTACCTACCGGTCAGGCAGGCCTGCCCGTTTCTGTGAAAACCCGACTGGGGTTCAATGACGTCGACTTTACCTGGCATGAACTCCTACTGAACCAGAAACTTAACATGTTAACTATACATGGCAGGACCCGCAAAGAAATGAGTAAAGTACCGGCTCACTGGGATGACATTGGACACATTCGGGAACTACGTGACCAACTCTCCCCTGGCACGCTGATCGTTGGCAACGGCGATGTTCTGACTAGATCACACGGCTCACAGCTTGCTGCTCAATACTCCTTAGACGGTATCATGATCGGCCGCGGGGTTTTTCATGACCCGTTTGTGTTTGCAGAAGATTCTCCGTGGGGTAGTTTTACCAAACAACAGAGGATAGAACTATATGCTAAACATGTTAAGCTTTTTGCCGACACCTGGCGGCACAACGAACGCAAAGTCCATACCCTAAATAAGTTCTGCAAAGTATATATCCAGAGCTTCGATGGTGCCAAAGAACTCCGCGAACAGCTGATGGCTGCCAAAACCACCGCCGAGCTACTCAACCTACTTGCATAACTGTACGCTTAATTTATTGTTTTATCTGGTATACTCTCTCTGTTGCAGAGTTGTTTCAAGCCAGCCAACGTGGGGGTGTAGCTCATCGGTCAGAGCAGGACGCTCATAACGTTTTGGTAGATGGTTCGATTCCATCCACCCCCACCATGTCACAATGTACAAATGGTTTTATGTAGTTTTGATTTTTTGGCAGGCTTTACGTACGGCTTCGGACCAGGTCGGGAAGGCGTGGATGGTTTCGGCGACCTGGCGGGCGGTCATACGATGCTGGATGGCTAGGGTGAGTTCGTGGATCATTTCACCGGCTCTAGGACTGACAATGCTGGCGCCTATCAATATGCCGTGCTTGGTGGCTAGGATTTTCACAAATCCGCTGTCCACGCCGCTGGTATCTGCCCGACGGATGGAGGTGATCGGCACAGCCGCTACTTGGTAGGGGTAATTGCGGGCTTGCAACTGTGCTTCGGTGACGCCGACACAGGCGATTTCCGGATCGACAAACACACAACGTGGCACGGCGTGGTAGCGGGCCCGCGCCTTGCGTTCACGGTGGTACATGTTGTGAACGGCGATCCGGCTTTGGTAGGCGGCGGTGTGTGTGAAGCGATACGGCCCAACCACGTCGCCGGCGGCATAGATGTGTTTGGAGCTGGTGCGCATGAATTGATCGACCTTGATACCACCACGGTCGTAGGCGACTCCGGCGTTCTCTAGCCCCACGTCAGTGTTCGGGGTCATGCCGCTGGCAACCAGGATTTCGTCGACGGCTACTTGGCAATTCTGGCCGCCGCAGTCAAATGAAACGACTTTCTGTTTGCCCTTCATGGTCACACGGTTGACGTGGGCACTAGTGTACACAGCGATGCCGCGTCGCTCATACAGAGCGCCGAGCAAATCGCCGACCTCTGGGTCCTCCGGGCCGATCAGCCGCGGTGCCATATCAGCTATGGAGACTTTGACGCCAAAGGTGTTGAACAGATGAGCAAATTCACAACCAATGGCGCCACCGCCAATGATGAACAGCGATTTTGGTAGTGTGGTGATGTTAATCGCATCGCGGTAAGTCATGAAACCAGCTTCGCTCAGCCCGGCTATAGGCGGGGTAACTGGCCGGGTGCCGGTGGCGATCAGGAACTGCCTTGCCCGAAAGCGCAGTCCACCGACTGATACTGTCCAGGGATCCAGGAATTGAGCATGACCGTGGATGACCTTGATACCTTCCAGGTTGAAGTACGCTTCGCCCTCCTCGGTGCCGGTTTCACGCACAACGTGATCTTTCCAAGCCTTGACGGCTTTGTAGTCTACGGTGATGTTGCTGGCCTTGATACCAAAACGTTCGTCCTTTAGGATGTTCAAATTCTCAGCGGCTTTTAGTAGCGATTTGGTGGGTACGCAGCCGAAGTTCGGGCATTCGCCGCCGATTTTCCCGCCCTCGATCACGGCTACTTTCTTGCCGGCTTTGGCCGCGGCATGCGCCGCTACACCACCGCCAGAGCCAGTGCCGATGACCAGTAGATCAAAGTCAAAGTGCAGGGGTTTTTTGTGAATCGGTTTATACATTACCAGATCACTCGATGGTGAAGATACATGTAGGCTGCATCCGGGTTGATGATCTGCAAATGTTTGGCAGCCTGATGGCGGATATCGTTGCTGGTGACCTCATGCTTGCGTTCCAGCCACTGGCTGACGCCTTTGCCAACTTCCTCAGCAATCAGCTCTGCTGTAGGTGGGTGTTCGCGCACGCTCAAACAAGCCGCATATACACTGGCGTAGAGTTTGCGGATATCGTAGGGCTCAGAGTGACCGGCCCGCTTCACAATATGCTTCACTTT
>CAYGDJ010000026.1:4458-6811 GCA_964348625.1 uncultured Candidatus Saccharibacteria bacterium
TAGCCGAAGTTAATTGTTCCATTAGCGATTAGTATGAGTATCCATCCAAGCGCGGCCAGCAATAGCCCCATGAACAAGCGCATGGTGCCTTTGCTGTCTTCCTTCCATTTGGACACCGCGCTGATCTTTGCCCCGCTGGCGACCATGACCAAGATGACGATCAGTGGTGCGACAAAGATCAGGTTGTACAGCACCATCAGGCCAAAAGCGGCTAAATTGAAGTCTATGCGCAGAATGGTGATGATGGCCAGATACGGCGCACCAGTGCACGGCAACTCGACAGCAGCTACGAACGCACCCAGCAGCATGACGCCGAACAGTGAAGTTTTACTGGTGGAGTACTCGTGGATTTTGTGGGCGAAATATTTGGGGATTTGCAGAGAGAAGCCCTTGCCGTACCAGAAGAAATCTTTGATCTCCAGCAGTGCTGCCAGAATGACCAGAGAACCAACCGCCAGGGATAGGTATTCGGCGATGACGATCGGGATGGTGGTAAAGGCATAGACTAGCCCCAAGCCAGCCGCCAGGTAGGTGACGAAGATGGCAGAGATGTAGGCCAAGCCGTTTAGCAGCAGTTTGCGGGTGCCGCCGCCTTGACCCAGAATGACCGAAACCATCAGGATCAACACGCCGATGGCACAAGGGTTGATGGAATCAATTGCAGCCGAGGTTAGGACCAGACCGATGGTAGGCAAATCCAGCATTAGTCGGTTCCTCCGGTTGTTTCGGTAATGTTGCAGAGCTCTGGGTCGTAGCCATCGACGCCGAACTCGACGCAGCGCTTACTATCACGGATGCCATACTGGCGGCAAAGTTTGTTGGTGCGGGCCTTTGGTGTGTCAAATTCCACGATCACACAGTCGCCTGGGGGCACGACGCTTTCGTCGCGCATGATGTACTTTGAGCTGTCCGATAATTTATTTTGTCGGTAGGTTTTGGTGGCTTCATCGTAACGGTACACAAATGTCTGTAATTCAGCCGGCTGATCGTTGCAGTTTTGGCCGTTGACGAATTCCATGATGGGGCCTGAGTCAGTTTGTTTGACGTGATTAGCCAGCTCAGCTATGTTGTCCAAGTTTTGTTGATCGCCATCCAGCTGGTTGCCACTGATGTACCATTCTTCGGCATTGTCATTCAGTGGTACACCAATGGCGTCGTGGGTGACAAACCCATCTGACACTCGCATGAACTTGTTCAAGGTGGCGTCTTCTGACTTGCGTACCACCACGCCTTCCAGATGGATGCGTTTGTCGTTGTGTTCATGGTAGGTTGCGGTGCCTATTTTGTTAGACAGAGTGCCGTGAGGATCGCGCAGCTCCAGCTCGGTCCCGCAGACCCAGAATTCTATGTCGCTGTGCCAGTGTACCGGCCCGCCGGATTCGGAGTGAGTGTTCAGATAAATCGTGCTGCCAAAGAGCAGTAGCGTGGAGCCGACCAACGTTATGGCCATGACCAAAAACAACGGCAGTTTAAGCTTAGGCAGCTTGTTTTTCATCAAGACAGCTACGACGGTAGCGACAACAAGCACGATACTGGCATACAGCACTGTTTTCATGCCAAGACCGGTTATGTCTTGTTCCAAGTCAGCGAAGAAGAATTTCATGTTTATATTGCCCACATTTTGCTAATACTCTCTAAAAACTATACCATAGAGCTAATGTTAAGCAAAAGCTATCAAAGCGATGCCGACTCAATATTGAGCGACCTCAAAACGACGCCAGACCAGGGAATTTCACCGACTGAAGCCGAGAATCGGCTGAGACAATACGGGCGAAACGAACTGCAGGCTGGCAAGCGTCTCAATCCGTTCAAGTTGTTTCTGAGCCAGTTCCAAGACGCCTTGATCATCGTGTTATTGATCGCCGCTGGCGTGTCGTTTGGCCTGGCTATTGTCGAAAAAGACGGCAGTTTCAAGGAATCCTTGCTGATCATCGCCATAGTCATCGCCATCGCGATGGTCGGCTTCTTTAATGAATATAAGGCCGAAAAAACAGTGGAAGCACTGAAAAAACTGGTTGGGTTCAAAGCCCGCGTACGCAGAGGCGGCAAGGTCATCGAAGTTGACACTGTGGAGCTAGTGCCAGGGGATATCGTGGTGCTGGAGGCCGGACAGAAAATACCGGCGGACATCCGGCTGCTGGAGGTCAACGAGCTATCGGTCAACGAAGCCTCGCTGACTGGTGAATCCTTGCCGGTCAGCAAGAACATCGTCACCATCCAAAAAGACGTGTCCTTAGGCGATCAGAAAAACATGTTGTTCGCCGGGACGTTCATCGCCAGCGGTAGTGGTCTGGGAGTAGTCATCGGGACAGGGCAAAAGACCGAGATCGGCAAGATCGCTGACCTTGTCAAC
>CAYGDJ010000027.1:0-6688 GCA_964348625.1 uncultured Candidatus Saccharibacteria bacterium
GAGTTATAAAGTGTGCCAGAAAAGTTCACCTTGAGCCCGTGTGTCATGTGCCCACCATAATACAAGTGCATACCCATAACCGTGTCGCCCGGATCTACCAGGGCAAAGTAGACTGCTAGATTAGCTGGCGAGCCGGAATACGGTTGCACATTAGCATGATCCACGCCAAACAACTTTTTGGCCCTATCTCGCGCTAGGTTTTCTACTTCGTCCACAAACTCACAGCCGCCATAGTAACGCTTGCCGGGGTATCCTTCTGAATACTTGTCGTTTAGGCGCGAGCCCAGAGCAGCCAGTACATCTGCAGAAGTATGATTCTCGCTGGGGATCATTTCCAGACCCTCAAACTGTCGCCGCGTCTCGGCTTGTATCAACTTCTCGATGGCCTTGTCTCTCATTGTTCCTATTTTAACAAATTCTAACGTCGATACTTAATTATTAGCAGAACCAGGGTTATATAAAAAGCCGTCCAGAGAGCATTGATAACAACATAGGCATAGGCATGTATCTGTATTGAATAAGCAACAGAAATGCTCTGATATATAAGCCAAACAACCCAGCTAAAAAGACTAAATTCTTTCGCAGTTTTTATACGCAACAACTTGCCCAATTGCGGTAAGGCTGCAATAACAGAAGCGATTCCAGAAACTAGTAAGATAAAAGATAGGTTAGTGGTCATAGTTCTTCCTAATTATAACAAAAACTCTTGTCTCCTATATCACAAAAGGTATAATTATCTGGTCTATGAATACAACCAATCAGAAAATCGCTAGCCTGATTTATCAAGTAAGACAAGAGAGGGGATTGACCCAGGCAGAGTTTGCCCGCAAGCTCGGTACCAGCCAATCAGCCGTAAACCGCATCGAGCACGGCAAACAAAATTTGTCCCTGGAAACACTGGGCCGCATCAGTGAAGTCCTGCAAAAATCACTCATCAGCATCAGTGAAGGAGCGATTAATTTGCGGATCGAGGGCGGTCATGAGCTAAAAGGCGAAGTCAACGTTAAAACCAGCAAAAACGCTGCCGTTGCCCTGCTCTGCGCCAGCCTGCTGAACCGCGGGACCACTCGGCTCAAAAAAATCCCCCGAATCGAAGAAGTCAAACGAATAATCGAAGTTTTGCAGAGTATCGGTGTATCCATCCGTTGGCTGCCCGGCAATGACCTGGAGATTAAACCCCCGGAAGTCCTGAATCTTGAGGGTATGAACAAAGAAGCCGCCCGCAAGACTCGCTCGGTGTTGATGTTCATCGGCCCACTGATACATCTTTACAAAGATTTCAAAATACCCTACGCCGGTGGCTGTGAACTAGGTCGCCGCACAGTCTTACCCCACCTGTACGGATTGGAGGAATTCGGGGTTGAAATTTTTACGCGTACTGGCCACTACCACGTGACAGCCAACCCGCGAACCCCCACTAGGTCGGTGGTTTTGTATGAATCGGGTGACACCACCACCGAAAACATCCTGATGGCTGCTGCTGCCGTAGAGGGTGAAACAGTCATCAAAATGGCTAGCGCAAACTACATGGTCCAGGATTTATGTTTCTTCCTCCAGCGCCTCGGTGTCAAAATAGAAGGCATCGGCACCAGCACACTACGTGTTCAGGGCCTGAAAAACATCAAGAAAAACATCGCTTTCGCCCCGAGCGAGGACCCTGTGGAAGCAATGACATTTATTTCTGCTGCTGTAACGACCAATTCATCGATTACCATCCGCCGCGCACCCATCGAGTTCCTGGAACTTGAGCTATTGAAACTAGAGAAAATGGGCCTGGGTTTCAAGATACTGCAGAGTTACAAGGCCGAAAATGGTCGAACTGACCTGGTAGATATAAAAATCCTGAAACACAACGGCGAACTCACCGCGCCAAAGGACAAAATCCACCCGAACATTTTTCCTGGACTCAACATTGATCATTTGCCTTACTTCATTCCTATGGTCGCCGTGGCCCGTGGCCGTTCGTTGATCCATGACTGGGTGTATGAAGACCGAGCACTCATGTACACCGAGATGAAGAAGATTGGCGTTCAATTGGAATTAGCCGACCCCCATCGGGTCTACATAGAGGGCCCAACCAAATTCAAAGCCGCCGACCTCGTCTGTCCAAGCGGTATTCGTCCGGCAGTGATGCTGCTGATTGGCATGCTGGCCGCTCCAGGCACCTCGATGCTGCGCAATGTCTACACCATCAACCGCGGTTACGAAGACCTGGCCGCACGTCTAAATTCCCTCGGCGCCCACATCACCGTCCTACACGAACTTTAGCCAAGCCCGTCTATGAAATTAGTGTCGATACTTTGGCGGGACCACAGGATAAACCCGACGGCCACCGCCAGCAACACTACGAGCACTACGGTACGTTGCCATTCTTTCATAGTGATTCTCCATTCACCGGTTTGGCTTGGATAACCAGGCGATTTTTGGCCGTCCACAGCGGTGTACAGGTATAAATCGTCAGTATGGATTCTTCGGTAGACGCCTCGATCTCAGTGGCTGTTGGCGGCACAACTGTCACGCTGGATACTTCGTATAGGTATTTTTGGCGCTGCCAATAGGCCACAATTTTGTCCCCTACCACCACTTTGTCCAGACTGTAGAACACCGCCGGTCCATCGTAAGTGAAGCGATGGCCGACCAACACCGTATTGCCACCTTGGTCAGGACTGGACGTCTGCGGCCGGTGCCAGATGCCTTTGCGCAGCGTTGCCGCCGAACCACCGTCATAAATGACTTGCTGCATGGCCAGCCTTGGGATTACCAGAGTATTTTCATCGGGAATTACCTCCGGCGGAGGCTGATCGCCAGACTTGCTCGGAGAGTTAGCCATCACCAAAGCTGGCTTGGGGGCAAGACGGGTTTTATACCAGAAAAGCACCGCTGGCAACAGCGGCGCTCCAGCTATATACAGGCTGAGAATGATCACCACGACAGTCAAGCCATTATTAACCCGCCGCAGGGGTAATTTCGGAATATTCTGAATGCTAGGTTCGGTCATGTTGCAGCTATTTTATAGGACTTTCGCACTTTCTCACAGCAACAGATCACAGCTAGCTGGCTGCAAACTGTCTATCTTCTTTCAGTGTAGCTAGGCTAACCTTCAAGAGTCTCAACAGTTTTCGCTACAACTACCTGAACCCTGTTTTCTGCGCAAAAGTGCGGAAGTCCTATTTACCGCTAATCAGGAGCATATGCACTATAATTAGATAAACATGTTGCGCTATAGTAAACTTTAGTGTAATATATGCCAGTAAATGTAAAGAGGTTCATAAGATGAGCATTGAAGGACAAGTTCTCGGCGCTGCTACTGTTGCTACTGGAGCTGGCACGGCCGCTCAGTTAGCAAACACTGGTAACCCAGTTGTAGTTGGCATTGCAGTCGCTGTTGCTATGATTGTTGTCTTGGGTCTTGTTACCCGGGCCACACAGAGCAACCGCTAAGCAAGCTAGTAAAAGAGAGGGGGGTGATCCGATTTTCGGCACCCTCCTTTTTGTATCACTATGACAAATTCAGCGATATTAATCCTCGTCACCATAGCAATCATGGCACTCATTGACTACGTGCCACGGGCTTTCTTGCTGGTCAAAAAACCCGTAAAGTTCCGGATAGGCTACACTCGTATACCACGCTATGTCATCATGCCTACGGTGTACGGCGATATCTCATATCTGCAAAACATCGCCTTTCTAAAGCGATACTCTGACAAAGTCGTCATCTGTACTTCAAAGTACGAATCCCAGGAATTCTACCGAAGCCTTCGCCAAGTCTGCCGACAATACGGCTTCCGGTACATCTGTACTGAGCTGCCTTTTGCAAATGGCAAACCAATTAAAAATGCCTACACTATATATAAGGGCGCGTTTCACAGCCTCAACCGCCTCGGCGTCCGCAAAGATACGCCATGTCTGCTGATGGATGCCGACACGTATTCCCACCAAAACGTCAACAACCTCATGCGTACCTTCATCGCTGAAGGTATAGATGTAAGCTCGTTGCGTTGTGAAGTCGCCAATCCCCAAACAATTATCGAAAACCTCCAAGCATTTGAATACCGCCTGGCCATGGACAATCGCCGCATGGATCCCTGGCTGACTTCCGGTGCTTGCAATGTCGCCAAGGCTAGTGTTTTGCAACGTGTGTTCAGCAAGCATTCGCATTTCTTCGCGGGCGGTGACATAGAGATCGGCAAGCTGGCCCAGGTCATGGGCTACAAGGTCAAACACATCGACTTCACGTTTTATACAGCCGCTCCAGACACGTTCAAAGACTGGTTCAACCAGCGCATTATCTGGTTTGCTGGCGGCATCCGACACCATGTTACTAATATAGGTAGTTATGGCTGGCTACATTTTTTCATGTTGTTTTATAATTCGTTTCTGATTTATCTGCTGCTGCCGCTACGCTGGATTGAACTGATTAATTTTCCCTTCACCCTGCTTGTCCTCATAGTATTGTCCTGGGTTTATACGGCAGTCTTGGTCAGTGGCCGGGGCTGGCGGCCGTTGTATCTTTTGCTGCCGTTTTATTCATTTATACAGTCCATGGTCATTATCCCCATCGCCTTTGGACGTTACCTAAAATTAGTGCGACAGCAACGCAGTTTGGGGTTGCTACGGTACGAGCTTCATCATTTCAGCTTTTCCACCCGCTTGGTGCACAAACTATTGAATTTTTCCAGCGCTTTTATTGTCATCTACGCGGCAATTAGTTTCACTCTGACGAGGTGGGAGTACTGGGCGCAAAACGGTATGATAGCTCGCCTTATCTTCAGATAGCCAAGCATTACTTCACGCAATGAAATAACTTGCAATCATCTATATTTAGGTGTACAAATAGGTTATAAGAAAAACTCTTGGGGACACTAGAGCTAAGTATAGGAGGCGGTATGATAGCTAGGCATTTGTTTATAAACATGAAGAAATCGCTCTCGGTTTCACTTGCAACGTTCCTAGCCTTCTGGCAAGTCGGCTTCGCCCTCGTGCCACTATTGACCACCCAAACTGCTTATGCAGCCAATGAGATTACAGCCTCCAATCACGGTGGTCAGCTAAAACCAAGCGGTTCCTATTCCAGCGGGAACATAACAACCTATACCGAACTAGATAACGTCAACTATCGCTTTACCTTGGATAGTTCTGCGATAGCTGATGGACAGATGCAAGTTCGTTTTAGTGGTGTTGAAACCACCGGCCAAGCCTGCACGTTTTTCCAACAAACCTTTTCTCTCGGCACACATGATTCGTCAGCAGCCTCGGTTGTTCCAGTTTCTGGTTCTACCCCGACGGTCAGTACGGTAGGTACGCCTACTGCAAGTGGTGATGAATGGGTACAGGTACTGGATGTTGATTTTGCTGGGGCTGGTCAGGCCGTAGTCAATTACTACCTAACCCTAACTGACGAGGCCGGTGACTGTGGCGGATCTTCACAACATTCAAGACTCAATAACGTGAGCGGTCCCGCAGGCGGCGATTTTGCAAACATCGGGGCACAAAACGTTCCGATACCCGCTAAGGACATAATTGAACTGGCAACTATAACAGTAACAAAATATATCGACGAGAACGGGGACGGCCAGTCTGATCGTACTGCCACCGCCGGTGAGTGGAGTTTTAGCCTAGAGGGCGGTACGCCAGTCGCAACTAATGCCAGCGGCCAGGTAGTATTTTCTAATTTACAAACGGGTGATTATGATATTAATGAAAGTGGCCCCGCCGACTATTCATTTATAAGTGTAAATGGTGAAAACTGTGTACCCGGCAATCTTTCAGGAACGGCGGTAGCGAGCATTATAGCTGCGCCAACGGCTACCGATGCAAGCTGTGACTTCTTTAACGGCATTAGGCCGGCTCACATTATTGTGCAGAAAGAAACTTTGCCAGATGGGAATCAGCAGAGCTTTGCGTTCACTTCCAATTACGGCAACGGCTTTAATCTGAGTGATGGCGGGTCAAATGACTCCGGTAACCTGCTGCCCGGCACATACTCGGTTTCTGAAACTGTACCAAGCGGCTGGGATCTGACAAATATTACCTGCAGCGATGGCAGCAATCCTGCCAGCATAAACTTAGCCGCCGGCGAAACAGTTACCTGCGTGTTCACCAACACCAAGCGTGGCCATTTGATTGTACAAAAGACTACTTTGCCCTCTGGTGATCAAACCCAATTCAGTATTCTTGCAACTGGCAACGGTAGCATAACTGGAGGTGGATCTGGCACTATCACAGACGCCTTGGACAAAGACTACGAAGTAACTCCGGGCACATACTCGGTTTCAGAAACTGAGCCTGACGGCTGGACCAAAACTGACAATACTTGTCAGGATGTTGTCGTTGCCCCCGGTGCTACGGCATACTGCACAATTACCAACCGGAAAAAAGCTACCCTTACTATTATTAAAGATGCCTTACCGGCTGATACAAATGACCTATTTAGTTTTACGAGCACTGGTGGACTTAGCCCTGCAGCCTTTGACCTGGACGATAGCGCGTCTACCGCCGCTCTGGACAGCAAGCAGTTTAGCCTAGAACCAGGAGACTACAGCGTTACTGAAACCGTGCCAACCGGCTGGAAGCTTACTGAGCTCAACTGCGAGGGATCAGATGGGTTCTCGTGGCCCAGCCAAACTAGCCGTCTAGAAATTTCATTGGCCGCCGGTGATACAGTTACTTGTAAGTTCACGAATACCAA
>CAYGDJ010000028.1:0-6459 GCA_964348625.1 uncultured Candidatus Saccharibacteria bacterium
TCTCCATGCTTTCCGCTAAGCGTCTAGCTGTCGCTGGCTCGGCCTTGAACAAAAAGTAAGCATAGCGCTCCGCAGTACGTGGCCCGACCCCAGGCAATGCGCTAATGTCGTCAATCACGGATTGCAGCGCCGGAGGAAGTATTTGCATTAGTTGTGCCTCATTGGTAATTGGTCATTGAACATTCATTGAAAATTGCAATCTTGGCTACAAGCCAAGATTGCCGAGCATTCCCATAAATGGTTGCATTTTCTCGGCAGCGATCTTTTGACTCTGCTGGATGGCTTCCTTCACGGCGTCCTCAACCCATCGTTCCAATTGAGCGATGTCATCCAGGTCTACAGACTCCGGGTCGATGTGGATTTTCTTGATCTTTTGTTCGCCAGAAATCTCCACCCGCACTGCGCCGTCGCCTTGTTCTACCTCAATGTTCATTTTCTGCAGTTCTTTTTGTAGTTTGCGGACTTGCAGCAACATCTTTGCTTGATCAAACTTACTCATTTGGTAACTCCTTTTTCAGATTATATTCTATCAGATATCGGTTCTGAATGTTGCTTTGGTTTCCGGCGAGTTGGGCCAGGCGACAAAGTAGCGGTTGAGATGATAAAACCCAATGAGCCCGATAACCAATGATACCAGCACTAGGGCGATGCCTCGAGCCAGCGGATTGCGCGGGAAAACCGTAAACCACTGTTGTAGCATCAATGTCAATCCGGCTGTGGCCAACAGGTAGACAAATGGTAGCATCAAAGCTGATAACATCGGTCCGTTGACAGCAATCAGAACCATGGTGATCAGCAGACCGCCGACCATCAGCCTTGCTCTGTCGAGCTTGCGCTGGAAGAAATACCAGTACCCGCCCAGCAGCACAAGGATCGAAGTAGCAATGTCCAGGAATGGCAACTGGCCGACTGTGATCAGTGGATTTGCTTCGTTTCGCAGCAATATACGTACCGGCAGTTGAGCCAGATTTTGCAATATATCGATTACTGACGTGAAGTTACCGTTGTAACCCAGCCATAATTGCCACGACACCCGACCCAGCACCAGCGTGTAGATCAGAGGCATGATCAACACCAAGGCAAGCAACAGAACAAGTCCGCTTGCGACTCGGTTGACTCCACTGAGGCGTTCAAATAAGCGCTTTCGCTGCCACAAGAATGCCGGAATGATCAACCACACCAGTCCTGGAACGTACAACAGCACTACACTGACCAGGATTGCCACAGACAGTGTTACGAATGGCCGCTTGCCCTGCTCTAGTTTGGTACCCAGGAAAATCAGCACCGGTAACAGCAGATAGGAAACCTCTGGCACTGCCAATCTTGAACTATGCAGTAGCCAACTGGACGTGGCGAACAGAATAGAACCCATGATGGCGATGCGTCTGGTGTGCCAGTGCTTCAGAATCAAGTACATGCTGATTGTGGCGATAATGGCGAAGCTGGCGCCGACGCTTCGGAGGGCGCCCAGACTAGTCAGGCCAAGCTTCTCCAGCGCATAGAGTCCGACCTTGTGCGGCAGATACAACGGATCCTGTAGTAGTATGTCACGCGCACTCAGGCTGCGGCTCTGAACGATCAGAACGGTGTCTGACTCCGCGAGGTTTACACCGGGACCTACCGAATCCAATCTAAACCCAAAAAGTAGCGTCAAGACTACAATACCAACGATCGCTCCCAAAAATGGACGAACGATGTCAATAACCGGCGGCCTGTACTTTCTCATAATTCGTTAACAATTATAGCATCATGCTATTCGTTGAATGGTTGAGAATGCTTGGTGTCGAGACTGCGGAAACGCTGTTTGTCGCGTTCGAAGTACAATTCCACCGCACCGGTCGGGCCGTTACGATGTTTTTTGATGAAAATGTCGGCGATGTTGCGTCGGTCGGTGTCGGGATTGTAGTATTCCTCTCGGTAGATGAACGCCACCACATCTGCATCTTGTTCGATGGAACCGGATTCACGGAGGTCGGCCAGCTGCGGAATTTGTGGGCTGCGGCTCTCCACCGAACGGCTGAGCTGCGACAAGGCGACCAACGGCACATTCAGCTCCCGGGCGATGCCCTTGAGTCCACGAGAAATCTCGGAGATTTCCTGGACACGGTTGCCTTCTCCGCCGTAACGGGCGCCACCGCTCATCAACTGCAGATAGTCGACTATAATCAGGCCGATCGGGCGGTAATGCGCCTCCCGTCTGGCCTTGGTTCGGAGGTCGCTGACGGTGATGCCGGGCGTATCGTCGATAAAAATCTGAGCCTCGCCGAGCGTACCCATGGCATGGCTGATTTTCTCGAAGTCGGCATCTGTTAAGTTTCCGGTACGCAGCGCCCAGGCATCGACTCCAGATTCCATGGACAACATACGGTCAACCAATTGTTCCTTGCTCATTTCTAGCGAGAATATCAGCACTGCTTCGTTGGAATTGACCGCAACATTATGAGCTATATTCAGCGCAAGCGCGGTATTATGAGTAACGACGTAATTATCTGTTAAGTATAGTTGCGACGCATGGGATACAGAAATACATTGAGCCTCAGCCATGCGCAGGGGTTCAATAGATGAAAAGGTTGGGCGTTTTAGCCCCTTTTTAGGTATATCACTGCGGGTATACTTTTCCTGGAGTGTGAATAACCTTTCGGGCTTAGAATGTGAAATAGTAACTACATGGCAGATTCTGCCCTGTTTATGTTGTCCTTTGTATGTAAAAGTCGTACGCTTTGGCTTTATTGTTGCCCATGCACCGATTGAACGAGCTAGATCAACAACGTCGTTTGCCAGCGTCATACTTGCGGTTGCGAATCGTACTGTACCAAATTTTTCTGCCCAACCATCAGAATCCAGTAAGCCCCGCAAGAGTTCAATGCGGGATGAACGGTCAGCATGTTTGTAGATTTCTGGTATGAATTTATCTTCACTACGTTTACCCCAAAGCCCCAATTCCTTTAGCTGCTCTCTCAATGGATTTGGCCATGGGCCGGAGTGGCCAGGCCTGCGATGGTTAAGTGCCTGGACTATCCGGTAATCGTAATTACCCGCCCAATTCACCTTAAAGTCCGTGCCCAATTCCAGGGTGATTCTATTGAGGACTTGTTCGCTAGCCGTAGAGAAGCGCATTGAGTTAAAATCACCCTCGCCTATTAGTATGCCCAAAGTCCATGGCCTAACTGGAAGTGGTTCTGAATGCCCAAATTCTCCAGAAAACATATTGATCCAGAGTCTCTTTTGATATCGCTTTCGAGTGAGCATTACAGCGACTTGATCCGTGGTTAATATTCGCGGGATGCCCCACGAACGGTAGTGTACTTCCCATAAATGTTCTCCACAGCATTCCATGGAGCGCCCATCTGAAAAAGTCACACGATAAATCTGTTTTTTCCCCTGAGGAAAGACTCCTGTAACTGAGGACGGCTTTCCATCAGTCGAGGCAAGTGAATCACCAATTTTAATGTCTCCCATCTTCTTCCAGCCATGCGTAGTCAAGATATTGGAATTAAGTGGTTGAGCCTTGCCCATCGCCGGTCTGGCGGCCAGGACGAACAGGTCAGAGCGTTGCAAACCGGCCAGGACATTGTCCAGGTCTTTGTAGCCAGTTGGTAGGCCGCGGATTTTGCCGGAGTCTTTGTGGAGTTCATCCAAGCGCTCGAAACTTTCTGACAGCACGCTCTCAATGCTAGAGATGTCTTGTTTGATGTGTTTCTGGCTGACTTTGAACAGTTCGGACTCGGCTTCTTCGATCAGTTCCTGCAAGCTTTTGGCTTCGTCATAACCCAGGCCAATGATGTCCTGGGAGGCTTTGATCAGCCGTCGGCGCAGGGCTTTTTGGGCGACGATGTCGGCGTATTGTTCGACATGTGCGGCTGTCGGTACGAAGTTTGTCAATTCGGTGAGATAGGATGCCCCACCGGCCAGATCCAGAAAGCCGGTAGCTTTCAGCTGGTCAGCCAGAGTCAAAACGTCGATCGGGCTGTGTTTCTCATAGAGGTGTCGAACCGCCTCGAATATGCGTCTGTGGCGTTCCTCATAGAAATCTTCAGGGGTGATGCTGTCGGCAATTTTCACAATCGCGTCGGCATCAATCAAAATCGCCCCCAAAAGCGAAGCCTCTGCCTCGGTGTTTTGTGGCGGTATGCGAGCGCCTTCAGGTTGCATTACACGCTCCCTACGGTTGCTTCAGTGACTAGTGGATAGTGACTAGTGGATAGGTCATGCGTAGCAAGCAAGCTAGTCACTAGCCACTCCCCACTATTCACTGGATGTTGAGTGTAACGAGACATCTTTTTACTCTATCATTTCTCCGCCACCGAAGATATTGCTTATGGTTTCTACGGCTGGATTTGGTTCGACTGGCGCGGCCACGGCGGCGGGCTTGGAGCGAGCGGTGGTATCGACGATACAGGTAATTTTGACACTCTGGCCGGTGGTTTGTTTGATCAGATCACTGATGATTTGGCGATTGTGGACGTCGTCCAGGCGTTTCTGATGGAACGGAAAACTGAACGCCAGGGTTAATTCGTCACCGTCAAATGTTGGCACCGCCATGCGTGTCACGCTGTACAGGGTGTTGTGGTTGGTCTTGATGGCTTGTAGTACTGTTTGCCAGCTCTGTTCGTTCAAACCACCCTCTGCGTCGAGGCTTAAATCTTCTTGCGGCGTGGGAAGTGTGAGGATTGTCTCTGTTTTAGGCTGATGTTTTGGGGTGTCGACAGGATCAGGTTTTTTGTCCTTCACTTTGGGCTTTGGAGCGTCCTCTGTTTCTGGCTCCCCGTTGTCTGTTGCCAGCGCTGCCTCCAGTAGGATGATCTCTAGCAATTTAGCGTTATCCTGGGCGACTGGTACCTGCAACAGTTGGCGCAGTAGTTGGCTGATTACCCCTGTAGATAACCTATGTTCACCACTTAGCAACTGGTCACGTAGTTTTTCTGCCAATTGTTTGGCGATCTGCGGGGCGTGAAATCCTTGGAGGTACATGGTTTTTAGCTCCTCCAGAGTGGCCTTGGGTGAAGCAGTCTCGAGGCTTGTTATGAGCCGTCCGATCACCTCTGTAGGGGCGATTCCCAGGCTATGTTGCACATCGCTCAGCGTAACGTGCTCGGCAGTGTTGCGTATCTGATCCAGTAGGCTGATGCTGTCACGGAACGAACCATCACCGTGCTCGGCGATGAGCCGCAGCGCATCGTCGTTCACCTTGATCTGTTCCTTTTCGGCGATGCTACGGAGGTGTTCGACGACTTTGTCAGGCTCGATCGGTCGGAAGCTGTAGCGCTGAGTACGACTGATGATGGTTTCTGGCAGCTTGTGGTCTTCGGTCGTGGCTAGTATGAAGATAACGTGAGCCGGCGGCTCCTCCAGGGTCTTCAGTAGTGCGTTGAACGCCTCGCGAGTCAGCATGTGGACTTCGTCTATGATGTAGACCTTGTATTTGGCGCTGGTCGGAGCGTTGTGAACTCGTTCACGCAACTCTCTGATCTCATCTATACGTCGGTTGCTGGCAGCGTCAATCTCTATAATATCTAGGTGAGTGGCGTCTTCGTCGTACGGCAGGCCGTTGACCTCATGAGCTAGTATCCGGGCGATGGACGTTTTTCCGACGCCGCGTGGACCGGTGAACAGATAAGCGTGGCTGATATGACCGGTCTTTAGGGCGTTGGCCAGCGCAGTGGTGATATGCTCCTGCCCCACCACTTCGGCCAGGTGCTTCGGCCTGTGTTTTCTATATAACGCCATTCCCATGTGTAGTAAACAGTATACAGCTAACAGTCGACAGCTGAAGCCGTGTTTTTATCAACACTGTTCACTATGGACTGTCAACTGTAAACTATAGAGCCGCTTCTAGTGCTGCCCACTCGGCATTGGCATCGTCTTCGGGAACGTTGACGCTGACTTGGTCACCGGGTTTTGCCTTGAAATACGTAACACTGGCCAACAGGACGCGGTACATCTTTTCGCCAACTTTGACGTAGTAGTGACCGCTTTCCTGGATCAGCACGCCGACAACTTGTTTGCGTGGAATTGGACCGATTTGCTTATAAAGGAATGCGCCATCGTCAGCGATGGTGAGCTTCAAGATGTCACCTTGGACAAGTTTGGATTTGCTGGCGTAGTTGGCTGGAACCGGATATGTCTTGCCATCAGAGCCAACCATGTTTTGGCCGTCGAACACGCCCTCTATCATTTTACCGAGCTGTTCTTCTATGTTAGCACTGGCGGCTACAGGGTCGTCACCAACCAAACTAAGCAACAACTCTTTGGCTGCTGCCAAGCTCGTCTCTGCCTCTTGTATGAGGCTTCTGAGGCGTTTGATCTGCTTTTCTGGTACGTCTGGCATTTATTTCCCCGTCTCACCATAAGTGTTTGTTTAGGCACACTTACTGACAACCGTATCATGTCTGTAAAAACATGTCAAAGAAACTGCCATAAACCTGTGGAAAACTGACGAGTATGTAGCCAAGACAACCA
>CAYGDJ010000029.1:0-6106 GCA_964348625.1 uncultured Candidatus Saccharibacteria bacterium
GATTCGACAGGCTCATGGTTGTGCCAGGGATTTGAACGGGAGTGCCAGTGGCACTATAGATCATAGTTTTTCCCAAATTTGTTCAAATAAAAGCCTCTGCATCGCGGCTGTGCCTTCATCCTCGACCACTACACCATAAGGGGTGTAATCATTTGAAATTGAAATTAATGCTAGCTTATTGCCGTAGATAATACTATAGCTGGATATGCCTCCGTCAGTGGGTTCGGGCAACCATTTCCGCTCTGATACGGCCGCAGGATCACCTCCTTCACCTATGGCTATGACTTTTACATTGATACCTTCATTGACTCGGCGTTCGGTAAACTTGGGAAATTTACGGTAAATGTATTGCCGTAGGGGCTTGGAAGAGAAGGCGTAATACTCAGGTGTCGGGAGGTTTCTACAGGTTTGTAGAACATCACGAAGTATTGTGACAATACCCGCATCATCTTCATAATAACGGACAATAGGCCTTCCTTGGGGACGGGCATTTTGTGCTAAAAGACTAGGTACAATTTGCTTAGCGCCCTGTAAAACTTGCCAAAGTTCCTTTCTTTTGTCTTGGATGATGTCGAATATTTTATCTGGTGATTCGGCAGAATAATACTCTCTTTGACCACTACGGCGAACACCCACCAGTCCCCAGTTTACTAATTTTTTAAGGGCTTCATAGGTAGTGCCACGATTAATGCCACTCCTCTTAGCAACTTTTCTTATGGAAACGGCTTCCATATCTAGCAATGATAAATAAGTCGCCGCTTCTGGGCGTGATAAACCAAGCTGAATCATCAACTCTTCAGGCATTAGTTTGTCAGCTTTCACGGTCACATTATATCAATAAACACCTAAATAATTGTCAATAAATTGTTGCCAAACGCTATTGCAGATCGTGCCAACCAATTGATATAACTATGCCCACCGCGATACTCAAATGAAAGGAGAAGTATGCGAAGCAGTGTTTATATTAATGAAGCAGCGCCACAGGCAGTAACGATGGACTTTTCAGCCTCCCCGGCTGAGCTTATGTATTCAGATCAATGCTACGGATTTGCTTTTATGAAAGCCATCGAGCACCTTGGACTAGATGCGCAGGTTGATCCTGAACCGGAACTTTATTGCCGTCTCAGGGTTGAAGGTTCAGTCGAAAGCATCAAGGGTCATGTACCGCAGCTTCAGCGTCATATCGGTCTGATTGCTCGTTATGGAGCCGAACTTAGAGGTGGGACATTGCCTAGGTTCAATCGTGACTGGATAGGGAGAACTCTTGGCGACCTAGTACAGCGAAAATTGCCTACGCTATCGGAGGACACCTCGCTTTTGTATGCCATGGGCATCATCGTCGATCCTTTCGTGAACATGACCAACGATGATGGTGCACGGATTTACTATGGCCGATACCCTGGCGAAGGCACAGAACGTAGCATTGTAAAAAATGAAGATGGAACTCCGTTAGGTCCCTACTCAGCCCGAGATATCGGTGGTCTTTTAGTTGGTCCGGATGGTTTACCCGCGCCTGAAGCACTTGATTGTAGAATTGGGATTTCAGAAGCCGATTTGGGGCAACTTAAGCGAATTGGAAGAGCCAAAGATACTGGTACTGGCAAAGAGTTAGGTTATAGTTTGCGGCGGTTTCTTGAACGTGCTGTCAGACCAATCATAAGCCAAGTACCCGTGGAAGATGATATGAGGAATGTTATGGCTACGTTCTCAAGAATTGACCTTGAAAAAGCAGCTGCCATTGAACTAGAAACAGGGGCCGGCATAGCCGATATCATTAGAACAGCAGTCAAGTCGTACATTTATGAATGTGCCTCTGACTCTGAACTGCAAGAAAAAATTGGAGCAAAAAAACAAAGATAGCAGAATTGGCCAGCCCCATGACTACCAAGGGCAGCCATTTTCTAAAAAATGATTGGCGCACTACTTTTTGGTGTCTTCCATTGGTTCGACTGCCAGGTGTGCCAGGGATTTGAACGGGAGTGCCTTCCGCCTTGGCTTAGTGTGCCGTGACAGGTTTTGCTGCTAGGGATTCGTTCTTTTCCAGATCGCCAAGTTTAACGTTAGGCAGTTGTGACGTTACTAGGAGCGCTAGACTGGTGAAGGCCGCGGTTATCAGGAACGCCTCCTTACTGGCTTTGACGGTACTGTTATTGGATATACGTTTTAACTCTCGGGCTTCGGCCGTAGATAATTGTTGTCCGCTAAGTGGGACTCCAAACTCAATATTGGACGATTGGGCTTTAGCGGCCTGGGCTATTTGGGTGCGATGCTCGGCAGGTATCACCGTACTATTAGCGACGCCGTTACTAAGTCCGTTGGCAACCGAAGCTATGATGATCGCGCCGATAATTGCCGTCCCAAATGATGAGCCAACTTGACGGAGCGTATTGTTTACGCCGGAGGCTTCCCCTGATTCATTGACTGACACCGCTGACAAAGTGATATTCGTCAGCTGCGAAAACCCTAATCCCATACCTGCGCCATAAATCAGTAAGGGTGCTATAAAGGTGCTTGAGTCGGCCGATAGGCTTAGAACCTGACGGAGTAACAACAGAGCCAAGACGTTAATTAGTAAGCCCGTTTGAACGATACGTTTGGGCTTGAAGTGTTTAGCAAAATAGCCACCAAGCGGTGCCATTATGAACAAGCCGATTGACACGGGTAGTAACGCGTAGCCGGTATGTAACGCATCCAAGCCAAGTACACCCTGTAGGAAAACCGGTAATCCAAATATCAAACCGACTTGCCCGATTGACATGATGGCTGTCAATGAGGCGCCGGCCGTGAATTGTTTGTTGGCGAATAGTTTCATGGACACCAGTGGCGTTTTACCCTGTCGTACCACCCTTTGTTCCCAGATGAAGAAACCGGCCAATAAAACTACACCCATCATAAGTGCTACCGGTACAATCGATAACCCGCCCAGGCTGAATGATTGACTACCAATCGTGAATATACTTTTGGCCTGCCACCAGCCATAGTTGGCGCTTTCAATAACAGCGAAAACAACGGCGGTTAAACCAGAAGCGGACAGTAGTACCCCTACCCAGTCTAAGGTAGGCTTTTCCTCCAGATCACGTGACTCTTTAATAAACACCGAACCAGCCAATAGAAGCGCCACCACGAATATGTTGATTCTAAAACCCCAGCGCCAGCTGTAATTACTGGTCAAGTAGCCGCCGACCACCGGACCAAGAGCCGATCCAGCCGCAGCCATGCCACCCCAGACACCAAGCGCAAGTGCTCGATCACGACCACGATAGGTTGAGACTAACAAAGATGCCGTGGCTGGCATCATTAAGGCCGCCCCGACACCTTCAATAATTGATTCGCCGATGATTAGCATACCGACACCATGGCTGATAGAAGCCAAGAAAGAGCCAACGGCAAAAATTACCGCACCCAACATGAACATCTTTTTTCGTCCAAATAAATCACCAAAACGGCCACCGGTAATGGTAAAAGCGGCTAACGTCAAAGCATAGGCGCTGATTACCCACTGCAAGCTCTTAATGTCCGTGCGCAAATCGCGGACAATCGTACCAAGCGAGACGTTCAGTAATGTGGTATCAAGGACAATTATGATTATGGCCAGCCCCATGACTACCAACGGCAGCCATTTTCTAAAAAATGATTGGCGCACTACTTTTTGGTGTCTTCCATTGGTTCTACGGCTAGGTGCGGCAGGATTTTATCAAGCCATTTTGGCAACCACCAGTTCGCCCGACCCAAACCTAGCATGACGGCAGGCACTAGATAGCTTCGTATGACGAAAGCATCTATAAATACAGCTGAAGCCAGTCCAATACCAAACTCGGCAATTATTCGTTGGCCGCCCAAAGCGAAGGAAAGAAATACAAAGATCATGATTAGGGCGGCAGCCGTAATTACGCGGCCTGTCTCGGCCTGCCCCAAGCGAACTGATCGGGCATTATCCTTGGTGTGCACCCACTCTTCGTGCATACGACTAACCAAAAAGACCTGGTAGTCCATCGACAAACCAAACAGTATAGCCAGCATTATGACCGGTAGGAATGCTTCAACTGGCCCAGACCCGCCGGTTTGCAAAATACCGGAGAACCACCCCCATTGAAAGACTGCCACAACTACACCAAAAGCCGCTCCCGCGGCAAACACGTTCATGACAGCGGCGGTTAGGGGGACAACAATACTGCGGAAGGCTACCATCAGAAGCAGAAAACCTAAACCTATAATGACAGCCAAAAACAATGGCAGTTTATCGGTGAGCACTTTGGCGAAATCATCAAATATAGCGGTAATTCCCCCGACATGCACCTCTAGACCGGTGTTACCTTCGGCGGGCGGTATGACATTATCGCGCAAGTCGTTTATCAGGTTATTGGTCTCTTCGGACTCTGGCGAAGTAGTCGGTATAACTTGAATCAGTCCAACCCCTGTTTGCGGTGGCAACGGGACGGCTACCGCCGCCGCGACGCCTGGCACTTGTTTGACGGTTTCGGCCAGCTGGGTAAAGGCGGTTTGCTGGGCTGGAGTCTTAACCTCAGCAACCAGCTGCAACGGGCCGTTAAAACCAGGGCCAAAACCACTCGCCAACAGATCGTACGATTTTCTGGTAGTACTTGTTTCCGGATCGTTTCCGGCGTCGGAGGAACCTAGACGGAGCGAAAAGAAAGGTATGATCAGCAGAATAATAATCAGCATGGCCGCAGATCCTACGGCTCGGGAATTTCTCTCTACAAAGCGGGCGTTCTTGGCCCAAAAGCCGTGGACATTAACTTCTGGAACAGGCCCTTGCTTTTGTAACTTACGCCGTGTTTTGCGTGACAAAACACGTGTTTTGAACACGCCCAACAGAGCTGGCAGTAATGTTATGGCGGCGAACACTGTTACTAGCACCATTCCCGACGCTGCGACACCGACGCCACCCAAGAAGCTCAAACGCAGCGTCAGCAAGCCCAATAAGGCGATACAAACGGTTCCACCGGCAAATAATACGGCTCGTCCGGCCGTATCGAGTGCTTTGACGGTTGCCTCCTCTGGCTTCAGCCCTAACAGTAAACCGGTACGATATCGGGTAATAATAAACAGAGCGTAGTCAATACCGACACCCAGGCCGATTAGAGTTCCGAGTATCGGGGAAATCATCGAAACACTCAGGACGTGTGACATTAGTCCAATTACGCTTGTTCCGATGCCGAGTGCCACTAGGGCTGTAATCAAAGGAATTGACATAGAATACAGGGATCCAAACGCAATCAGTAACACAATCGCCGCCGCCAACACACCGATTGCTTCGCTGGCCTCAGTAGGTAGTTGCTGAACTTGCTGAACAGCCCGACCACCGATTTCAACTTCCAGATTATCAGTGCCGGCACTTTGGGCTGTTGCTATGACAGTCTTGACGTTTTCTTTATCTATACTTTGAAAATCGCCGTCAAAAACCGCCTGAGCATAGGCCGTACGACCATCTCTACTTATTTGCATTGCTCCAGCAGGTGTATAAGGACTAATAATTGACACGACTTGAGGTATTTTTGAGACATTATCGAGCATGCTGTTTATGCGTTGTTTGGTATCTTCTGTGTTTACTGTACCGTTATCCACATGCCATACGATTGTAGCTGTTTCTCCTGATGCGCCAGCCGACACGGTTTTTAACAAATCCAATGCCTGCGTAGAATCAGTGTTGGGCAATGAGAAATTATCTGAATATTCGGTCCCGATGATTTTGGTCAGACCCAAGGCGGTTACCAGTAGAGTTACCCATATTGCTATAACTACAAAACGATGTCTGAAGCACCAGCGTGCAAGATTTGCCATTTAAGTCTCCTTGTTTATTTAGTATACCGAACTTTGATCATGATCTCAGCTTAATCCGCCGCTTTCACAAAACTCCCCTATCATTTTCTAACTTGTTTTTGGAGTTTGGTAAGTCGTTCGCTCATGCGCCGCATGTGGTGCTCAAACTCCTCGGCGGTGGTTAGGATTATGCCTTTACCAATCGGTGCTTGGAAGGCAAGCAGTTTGTCGCCGGGTTTAATACCAAGCTTATCGCGTACGTCGGCCGGAATGACCACCTGACCTCGTTCTCCAACCGTCACCGAACCATAGAAAAACATTGAAT